>JASFUL010000482.1:0-4552 GCA_050050315.1 Gemmatimonadota bacterium | reverse complement strand
TTCGACGCGCCCGCGCGTCCGCTCGTACTCCTCGCTCCGGAAGGCCTCGTAGTTCCAGTTCCGGAAGAGGTCCGTGGCGCGCACCATCACGTCGCGGGCTTCGCCCCGCTCGTGGAAGTCGAAGTCCGTTTCCACGAGGCGCAGGAGCCAGTCGAAGACCTCGCGCTGCCGCTCGGCGGGCGTCGCCGCGTCGACCGGATCGAACGCGTCCTGCTGGAGGAAGCAGACGTCGAAGAGGTCGGCCTTCAGCGCCTCGGTGAAGTCGGCCACCGCCACCCCCTCCTCCCCCACGACCGTCATCATCTGCCGGACCTCGTCCCCCCGCTGCAGAAGGGCCAACGCGCGGGCGGCCTTACCGGGCTCGACCACGCCGCGGTACCGGCTCCACGAGTCCAGCGGATCGATGGCAGGGTACTTCCGCGCGTGGGCCCGGTCTCCCGAGAGCCCGTGGAACGCACCCACCACCTTGAGCGTGGCCTGGGTCACCGGCTCTTCGAAGTTGCCCCCCGCCGGGCTGACCGTCCCGCCCACGCTCAGGCTGCCCACCGAGCCGTCCCGGAGCTCGAGCGCTCCCGCCCGCTCGTAGAAGGCGGCGATCCGGCTCTCGAGGTAGGCCGGGAACGCCTCCTCGCCCGGGATCTCCTCGAGGCGTCCCGAAAGCTCGCGCATGGCCTGTGCCCACCGCGAGGTGGAATCCGCCAGCAGGAGGACGTCGAGGCCCATCTGCCGGAAGTACTCGCCCATGGTGACGGCGGTGTAGACCGACGCCTCCCTCGCGGCCACGGGCATGGCGGAGGTGTTGCACACGATGATCGTCCGCTCCATCAGGCTCCGGCCCGTCCTGGGATCCTCGAGCTCCGGGAACTCCCGGATCGTCTCGACGACCTCCCCGGCACGCTCACCGCACGCCGCGATGATGACCACGTCCACCTGGGCGTGGCGGGACGTGATCTGCTGGAGCACCGTCTTGCCGGCGCCGAAGGGACCGGGGATGCAGAACGTCCCCCCCCGCGCGACGGGGAAGAGGGAGTCGACCACGCGGACGCGGGTGACCAGCGGCTCGCTCGGAGCGAGGCGGCGACGGGCCACGGAGAGCGGCACCTTCACCGGCCACCGCTGCTCCATGCGGACCTCCCGCTCGTGGCCACCGGGGTCACGGAGCAGGGCCACCGGGTCGCGCAGCGTGACCTCCCCCGCCTCCGCGACGCGGACCACCGTGTGGCGTCCCTCCCAGGCGAAGGGCACCATGACGCGGTGACGGAGGACGCTCTCCGGGACCGAGCCGAGGGCGTCTCCGGCCTCCACGACGTCGCCTGGAGCCACCTCTGGCGTGAACGCCCAGCCGCACGCCGCGTCGAGGGCGGGAAGGGAGGCACCCGCCTCCAGGAAGTAGCCGAACTCCCGGCGCAGCTCCGTGAGGGGATTCTGCAGCCCGTCGTAGATGCCGCCCAGCAGCCCGGGTCCGAGGGTCACCGAGAGCAGCTCCTCGCCCAGCTCGACCCGGTCTCCGACGCGTAGCCCCCGCGTCTCCTCGAAGACCTGGAGGTCCACCGTCCGCCCCCGGACGCGCGTGACCTCGCTCATGAGGCGGGCCCCGTCGGAGCGGTGGCACCAGGCGACGGAGTTCTGGACGACCCTCCCCTCGGCCTCGGCCACGACGAGGTTGCCGTAGACCGCGGTCACCCGCCCACCCGGTGCTCCGCTCACCGCGCCCCTCCCGGAGCTCCGGCCCCCGCCCGCTGCCAGCGGTGAAGCAGGATCAGCTTCGCGGCGTACGCGACGAACTCCTCGTCGCGGAACGTGAACCAGGGCTCGTTCCGCGAGAGCCAGCGCCACCGCGCCATGAGGATCACCCTGAGCCCGGCGAGGGGATCGGGAGCCTGCGCCCAGGCCTCGACGGCGGCCTCCTCGTGGGGCCCGACCTCCTCCAGGGTCTCGTCCATCAGGTACCGCGCCGGATCGAGTCGGAGGGCCCGGGACCGTCTCTGCACGAGGCGGTTCCGGAGCCCGATCTCCGTGGCGATCCAGCGCCCGAGGAGCGGGCTTCGCTGGCTCCGGGCCAGGGCGGTCACGTAGCGGGCGTAGGCGAGCCAGAGCTCTTCGGCCGGGAGGGACTGGGGCCCGTCTTCTCCCACCTCGATCCCGAGGGCCTCCGGGAGCGGCTCGTCCCCCCGCAGCTGGGCCAGCTCGAGCACCGCGGGGTCCGGGACCCTCAGCTCGCCGGCCAGCCAGGCTTCTCGCTGCCGGAGGTCGTCGGAGAGCAGGACCGCCGCGGCCAGCCGGCGAGCCCGCCCCGGCGGTACGCGCTCCAGGAGCTCCACCAGGGCGAAGGGAGGCGCCGCGCCCGGCCGGCGCAGGGTGGGAAGGGCAGCGAGCGCGTAGTGGTTTTCGGCGCTCATCGCGGGCGGCGCCCGTTCAGGCGGATCCGGGAGAGGCGGACGCCACGACGCCCGACTCCGACGTTCCGCCGTTCGCACCGGGCTCGTGGGGCCCATCGGCCGCTCGCCGCAGCGCCTCGCCCAGCCGGGGCGTCAGGAAGCGCATCAGGAGCTCGACCGCCGCGTCGACCGACACCTCCACCGTGCCGTCGGTCACCCTGTACTCGAAGCCGGCCTCTTCCAGCGTGGCCGACAACCCGATCGGCCCGGCGCCGTCCATCTCCCGCGCCAGCTCGCCGAACGCCCACCGCTCGACGTCTTCCTTCATCCCTTCCGGGACGCGGGCGTGAACGGTCCGCGCACCGTCGGCGTCCGCGGACGCGTAGGCCCGCACCACCTCGCGGAGCAACTCCCGCACCACGTCGGGTTCGCGCAGCTCCTGCTCGACGGCCCGACCCAGGATCTCACCGAGGCCCCGGGCGAGCGACCCCGTCAGGTCCAGGACGGTGTCGCGGGCAGCGAGCTCGAGCTCGGCCCGACCACGACGGACGTCCCGGTCGGCCCTGGCTTCGGCGTCCGCGATGATGCGTTCCGCCTCGGCGCGGGCGTGGCCGAGGACGTCCTCCGCCTCACGCCGCGCGTCCCGGACCAGTCGCTCCGCTTCCTTGCGCCCCGCCTCGACACCCTCGTCGTGCAACCGGGCGACGAAAGCCTCGAGCGTGCTCTCCGATGGGTCCTGGCCCTGGTCGGGCCCGCCGGACCCGTCGGCCGGGCCCCTTCGATCACCTCGTGCCATGACCCTCGGCCGTGGGTTTGGACGTCTCCCCGGAGGGACTTTGTACTAATCTGGCACATGGTCATTTGAATGGGGAGGGGTTATTGTTGAATACCGTCAATCGGCCGCCGCAGCTCGGACACGCCACCGACGGGTGTGTCGCGCCGTCGGCCCGAAAGAGAAGCCGACCGCACGGCCCTGATGAAGACAAAAGACTCCACGTTCTCCCGCGTCGTGGTGCCGCTGGACGGCACCGTCGAGGCCGAGGGTGCAATCCCTCTCGCGACGGAGATCGCAGACCGCTCGGGCGGGTCGGTTCGACTCGTCCGGGTCCATACACCGCCCCGAATCCCCGCCACCTGCCACCAGGTCCTCGGACCCCGGATCGGCGGCGAGCTCAAGCGCCAGCAGAGCGAGGCCCGGAGACGGGACGAGGCCTACCTCGACGACGCCCGGGACCGACCGGGATACAGCCCGGGAGCCGACGTCTCGACCGAGCTCCTCCGGGGGCCCGTGGGCGCGTCCCTCATCGAGCACATACGCCACTCGGACGCCACGTTCGTCGTCATGTCCGTGCCGCTTTCGAGGGCCGGCCGCAGCGAGCTGGGCGAAGCGGAGGACACCGTCGTGCGGGGGTGCACCACGCCCATCCTGCTCCTCCGTCCCGAAGGCCGGTCGGCCCGGGACGACGCCCAGCCGATCCGCCGCGTCCTGGTTCCGCTGGACGGGACGGAGCGCTCGGAGGCCATCCTGGAGCCGGCCGAGGCGCTGGCCCGGCTCTTCGGTGCCTCCGTGACCCTCGTCCAGGTGGTGCGGAAGGACGACCCCGACCGCTCGCGGGAGGATGAGGCCCGGGCGTACCTGGACGGGCTGGCCGACGGGCTGCGGAGCCGCGGCGTTCCGTGCGACCGGCTGGTCGGACGCGGGAGCCCCGTCCGGGCCATCCTCGACGCGGCCACGGCACGGAACTCGGACGTGGTGGCGATGGCCTCGCGCTGCCGGGGCCCGCTGACCCGAATGGTGCTCGGGAGCGTCAGCGACCAGGTTCTGCAGCGCACCTCCGCCGCGGTCCTGGTGGTCAACCAGAGCGGGTAGAAGCCTCCGGGGAATCCGCGCGCACGAGGGCTCCCCGCCCACGCCTCGCCGGCGGCAGGTCTCCGGCCATATCGGGTCCCCCGGTCACCCGGGTCCCTGCCGCGGCCCCGGTCCGGTGCGACGAATCTTGCTCCGTGGGCCCACGGAAGCCATCGCTTACCGGTCGGCGGCGCCCGGTGCGGGGACGTCCAAGCACCGATTCCCGAACCTCGGCGACCCGCTCGCTCGTACGGATTCACCGGAGCGAGAACCCGAGCGCCCCAGGGCGACCGGGAGGTCGGAATGGACGATCGAAAGAGCGATG
>JASFUL010000481.1:0-4568 GCA_050050315.1 Gemmatimonadota bacterium | reverse complement strand
ATACGGGCGAGAGGCGTCATCGTCGTCACGTCGGCCAGGTAGGACTCCCGGTAGTCGGTCGCCGCGACCAGGAGGGGCACGGGACCGTGCCAGCCATCCGTCACCGCGGCGGCCCAGTCGGCGAAGCTCCCGGGATCCCGTCCGGCGGGGCCGCCCCGGCGGGCGTCGAACTGCACGTACCAGAAGACGCGTCCGCCGCGGGTGGGCGCAAGCCCGACGGCGCGAGCGCCCTCCGGAGAGACGTACTTCACCAAGCGGCCGGAGAGCTCCCGAGCCAGCGAGGGCGCCCGGATCACGCTGATGAGCTCGCGCACGTCGGTGCGCAGGACGCCGGCGCCGGTGGAGAGCCGCTCCCGCACGAGGGAGCGGCGGCCATCGGCGCCCACCACGGCGCGGGCGAGGACGGCGGGACCGGGGGCGAGCACCAGGCGCCGGGTGTCGCCCGAGGGTCCCTCCTCGAGCGCCCGGAGCTCCCTGCCCCACCGCACGAGGTTCTTCGGCAGCTCGGCTCGCAGGACCGCCACGAGGTCCCGCCGGAACAGGCACACGTGCTCGGGCAGCTCCTTCTCCGCCAGAAGTCGATCCGTAGGGGAGCGCCGCTCCGCCTTGCGAGCGGTCACGCCGCGGGCACGGGCCTCGTCGGCCAGTCCCAGGCGCTCCAGCGCCCCGATGCCGTCGGGCATCAGGATGACCCCGAGGCCGGACGCGCGGTCGGCCGCGACCTTCTCGTAGATCGCGCACTGCAGGCCGAGTCGCGTCAGCGCGACGGCCACCGCCGACCCCCCGATTCCCGCTCCCACGATGGCGACCGCCGCCGGGTCCTCCGTGGCGCCGGCGTCGGCCGCCGCGGGCGCATCCCCGGCGCTGGACGCTCCGGCCGCGCCGGGCGCCCGTGCCCCGTGGGGCGACTCGCTCGCGGCGGCCGGCTCGCTCGCGGTGGCCGGCTCGCTCGCGGTGGCCGGCTCGTCCACGTCGATCCGCGGCCGGCTCGATCGAGCCACCCGGAAGCCGACGTTTCCGACCCGGGGGCCCGGATGGTCCCGGAGTCGGGTGGCGGCCCTGGGGACCCGGGGCGCGTCGGCCCACGATCCGCCACGGAGGATGTGATGCGACGAACGGGGCTCCCCCGTCCAGGGGCGCCCGTCGTCGGGGGCCCCGAGGTAGTCGCCGTGGTGGTCGTCCTCGACCCACTCCCACGCGTTTCCCAGCGTGTCGTGCACGCCCCACGGGTTCGGCCGTCGTGTCCCGGCCGCGTGGAGAGTGGCGCCGCTGTTGCCCCGGTACCACGCGATCTCGTCGAGGTCGCCGTAGCGGGCTCCGGTCGTCCCGGCGCGGGACGCGTACTCCCACTCGGCCTCGCTGGGCAGCCGGACCCCGGCCCAGGTGGCGTACGCCCGTGCCTCGTCCCAGGCCACCCCCACCACCGGCTGGTCGGGCCGGCTGAACTCCGGGTCGTCCCACCACGCCGGCACGGGCGCCCCGGGGTCCGCCCCGAGCCACGCCGCGTACGCCGCGTTGGTCACCGGTCCGGCACCCAGATCGAAGCCGTCGACGTGCACCTCGTGCACGGGTCCCTCGTCGGCCCAGCGCCCTGCCTCGTCGCCGGGCGAGCCCATGCGGAACCGTCCGGGAGGGATCCCGACCCAGGAGGCCGGCGGACCGGGGGCCCGGGGGCCCGCGCCGGCTTCCGCGAAGGCCCGCAGGGCCGCCTCGGCCCCGGGACCCACGAGTCCGCGGTCGTCCGGAGCGTGGCGCCGCCACGCCTCCAGCAGGCCCGGTCCGTCGGCCGGGAGCGGCGCCCCGGCCGCGTCCAGGACCGTGAGCGCGGCCAGCGCCAGCGGGCTGGTGAGGAGCCGGAACGCCTCGGGCCCGCGTCGAGGGGGAGCCGAGAGCCGCCCGAGCAGATCGTCGACGGCCGCGCTCGCCCCACCCCCGGAGGGAGTGCGGCGGTCGGAGGGAGCGGGATCCCCGGAGGCTCCGTGGGCCGGCGCGGGTGGTATCTCCTCGCCGCGCAGGTGGGCGAGCCACGCCGTGACCAGACCGCGCCGGGCGGGCCCGGCGAGCCCCGCGACCCGGACCTCCAGGAAGCGCGGACCCAGCCGGTCCGGGGGAATCGCCCCCGGGCGCGTGGTGACCACGAACCGTGTCTCCGGACGCTCGCTCATCCAGCGCTCGAAGAGGCCCGACGCGCGCTCCGCCTCGCCCGGATCCAGGCGGTGGAGGCCCTCGACGACCACCACGGGGGTCTTCCGGTGCCCGCCCCCGCCCGGGGACGGCGCTCCCGCCCCGGCCGCCAGCGCGTCTGATGCGTCGAAGTGGAGCACCCGGTCTCGGTCTTCCCGGAGCCCGGCCAGGAACGCCCGGGTGCCGGCGCCGGGCCACGCCACCACCAGGAGCCCGCGGCGGCGCTGGCGCTCCACCTCGGCCAGGGCGTCCGTCAGCGCCAGCTCCAGCCCCGCCCGGCTCCGCCGGACCCGCGGATCGTCGGGGGGCGGCATCACGAAGTCGGTCTCCGTGACCCCGAAGAGGTGAAGCCTTCCCCGGAGGTGGGGCGCCAGACCCCTCACGCGACGGCCCGGAGCGGATCGGCCAGGTACCCTTCCACCAGCTCCCTCAACACGGACCGCATCCCCCGCCGCTCGGCCGCGGCGGCGAGGCGCACCGCCGGGGGGCCTGTCTCGAGCGACCGTCGCAGGGGTTCCAGGTACGAGCGCTCATCCAGTGGGAGGTGCCCGGCCAGCGCGTCGAGGCGGCGGCTCCAGCCCTCCCGGTCCAGGACGCCCCGGTCCCGGGCCCTCCGGAAGTCGGCGGCCAGCCTCTCCCCCGGCGGCGAACGGTCGGACCCGGGATCGGGGTGCGGGGCGTCGGTCGCCGTGCGGATCGCCAGGGCTTCGGCCGCCACGGCCCGTGACAGGGCCGTCAGGGCCAGGAAGTCGCCCAGGGTGGGCTGCTTGTCGATGCACCGGATCTCCGCCGCGACCCCCCGCTGCGGCATCGGCCGCACGTACCGGTAGAACATGTTCGGGTGGGGCAGCACGGGCTGGCGCTCCAGGTGTCCGCGGTACTCGGCCATGGAGCGGAGATCGGGCGGCACGCCCCCCAGGCCGGGGTGGCGGACGGTGCAGGCGTCGTACCGGTACATGCGGTTGCTCGCGATCCCGTTGGCGGCTCCCTTCACGAACGGGCTCGCCGCGGAGAGGCCCATGAACAGCGGCAGGTGGGCGCGGACCGCTCGGAAGATCCGGAACGCCTGGTCCTCGTCGTCGGCGCCCAGGTTGACCTGGTCGGCCAGGATCGTGGAGGCGTTCTCCCAGAAGGGAGGCCCGAAGACCTCGATCAGCCGGCGGTACCGGGGGAGGTCGGTCAGGGTGAATCCCGTCCCGTCGTGGAGCGCCAGCGGGAGGAGCACGGCGCCGACGTCGGCCAGGAGCGTCCCCGCGGCCTCCACCAGGATCCGTGCGTGGTCCTCCAGCGCCCCGAGGGAGGCGACCGGAGGGGTCACGACCTCGACGTGTTCCCGGGCGATCTCCGGCTTGACCGATCCAGGTGGCATGCCGTCCAGGAGCAGATCCAGGTGGTCCCGCGGCCGCAGGGTCTCCCGGTCCACCACGAAGAACTCGAGCTCGACGCCCACGCCACGCCCTCGCCAGGCCTCCCGGACGTCGACGGCCTGCGCCCGGGGGATCGTCCCGTCGGAAGGCTCGATGGAAGTCATGAGAGGGCTCGTCCCACGGCCCGGTCGGCAGGCGCGGGGGTGCGTTCGATTCGCGTGCGCTGAGGAGGAGGTGCTGCGGCACCGGACGGAGGGTCCGCCCCCGCACTATTGGTGTACCGGGGTCGGGGCGGCAAGATTGTGCGGTCGTGAACCCCCGTGTCTCTCCCCTCGTCCTCCCGGCCCTCGTGGCCCTCCTCGCGGCGAGCGCCGCCCGTCGGAGTCCCCCGGAGGGGGCTCGACCGGTGCCCCCCTCCCTCCGCCTGGACCGGATCGACGAAGCCACTCCCGGGGACCGCCTTCCCCCGGGATGGGCCGTTCGGGAGGTACGCGGCGAGGAGGTGCCCGAGACCCGGGTGGTGGAGATCGACGCGGTCCGGGCGCTGCGCTTCTCGGCGGACGGGGCGGCGGCGTGGTTCTGGCGGGAGCTGGACGCGCCCCTGGATCCGGCGGCCGGGCGCGTGGAATGGCGCTGGCGCGTGGACGAGGCGGTGGAGGCCGCCGAGCTGGCCGACCCCGATCTCGACGACGCTCCCGCCCGGTTCTTCGTGGTGTTCGGGCGGGGTGGGCTGTTCTCGAGCCCGCGGATGATCTTCTACTCGTGGGGACGCCGGGAGCCGTTGGGCACGGCCATGCGCTCGTACGTCAGCGATCGAATCGGCGTGGTGGTCGTGCGGAACGGGTCGTCGCCCACGGGGACGTGGATCGACGACGAGCGGGACCTCGCCGCCGACTACCGGGCGGTGTTCGGCGGGAGTCCGGACGAGGTGACCGCCGTCGGCTTCATGATCGACACCGACCAGACGGGGGCCGCGGCGACGTCGTTCCTGGCGGCCCTGGCCTGGCGGACCCGGTG
>JASFUL010000480.1:0-4577 GCA_050050315.1 Gemmatimonadota bacterium | reverse complement strand
TATCGCGGATATGTTGCGCAACCGCAACGGAGTCTCGCTCACGCATCGGGTCGCGATACGTGCGGCTCCCCCCCTTGCGGGTGGTCGCACAATATGCGCAGGGTATCTGCAGGATGGTGCACACGGCACCGCCCGGGCGGGCCGGAAGCTCGGCCGCCCGACCTACCGCTGCGCGACCCTTCGCACAGAGCACATCTGCCGCGAGGCAGAGCCGCAAAGCCGCCGGGTCCGCCCGGAGCGCGCTCCGGGCGTGGCGGCCGGGTTGCCGCTGGTTGTGCAGAACCCCGCTCCCAAAGGAGGAGCTCGATGCTATCCAGTTCTTCGAGGATGCTGTCCCTCGGAGTGGTTGCGAGCCTGACGCTATTCGCGACCGCCTGTCAGGACGATCCCGTCGCGCCACGGGCCGACGGCACCCGGGCACCCGAGGCGCTCGCCTCCGTCACGTCTTCGAGTGCGTCGGCAACCACCTCCGGCGTCTCGGGAGTGACCTTGGACGCGGACGCCGGGTACCCCGGGTACTATCTGCGGTACGTGGGGGCTCCGGCCCCTTCCGGGTACAATCACGCGTACCAGTGGGCGACCCCGAGAGTCGTGACCGGGAGCCCGGAGGACGGCGCCGTCACGCTCACCGGGACGATCGACGTCGACGACCAGGTCGAGGGTCAGGTGTCCATGATCGGCCTGCTCGACGCGGACGATCTGGCCGCCGGGAACACCAGCTTCCAGCAGGGCGCCTACATCTACGTCTACCGCAAGACGGCGGACAGCTGGCGAATCGGCGTCACGGACGGGAACGCCGGCGGCGAGATCGTCCAGGCCTTCGTCGAGATTCCGGTAGCCGACCTCCCGGGCGACGGAGTTCTCGACGTCGTCTTCACCGTCGACGGCACCGCCGACGGCACGGCGTGCGCTGCCGGAGCGATGACGAGCCCGGCAGGGTGCCTCACCCTGCAGCTCAGCGGCGGCTCGGTGAGCACGACGATCTCCGACAGCTACGGGGACATCGTGGGGACCTCGAGCGCCTCGCCCGAGTTCTCGAACGGCGCCGTCCCCGGCTGGGACGACTACGTCGCCGCGAACGTCGGGTACGAGCTTACCGTGACGCCGGTCGCGGACCTGCAGCCGCCCGTCGTGCTCGATGTCACGGCGAACCCGGTCGCGATGGACGGAACCGGTCTCGTGACGGCCACGATCGACGACGTGGGCGCGGGGGGCTCGAACATCGCCAGCGCCTCGCTCACCTTCGACGGCGGTACGCCCATCGCCATGACGGCCTCCGACGGCGCCTTCGACAGCGCCCTCGAGGACGTGGAGGGCAGCTTCGCCGCGCCCTCCGAGCCGGGTCTCTACGAGGTGTGCGTCCAGGGCACGGACGGCGCCGGCAACACGAGCGTACCCGAGTGCGCTTCGGTCGCGGTCTACGATCCCTCCGGCGGCTTCGTCACCGGCGGCGGGTGGATCGATTCGCCCCCGGGCGCCATGTCGAGCCTGCTGCCCGTCTGGGACCAGGGCTTCGAGATCGACGACTCGGGCTGGACCGACGACGCCACGGAACCCGGGTACGGCCTTCTCTCCCGGGTCGCCTCGGGCACGGGCGGGATCGCCTCGTCGGACGGCGGATGGCACGCCACCGCCGAGGGGGTCGCGGGCGATTGCCCCCAGTACGTGATCGATCGGGGCATTCCCACGTGCTACTACGGTCCGTTCAGCCGGTTCGACGGATACCGCGACACCTGGGCCGGCACGTGGACCGCCGAGCTCGACGTCTATCTGGACCCCGCCTGGAGCGTCGGAGAGGGATTCGACTACAGCGTGGCCGCCACCGGCTCGGACGGGAACCATCAGCGTGACTACATCTTCCACGTCGGCGTCCATTCCGACGGCCGGCTGCTCGTCAACGGCAGCAACAACACGGACTTCTACGTCAACGACTACAAGCTCGTCAACGACGGCGACGGGACCCCGTACGAGGTGACCACGGCCGGCTGGTACACGCTGCAGCACGTCTTCTACGAGACGAGCGGCGCGCTCGCGGTCGATCTCAACCTGCTCGACCCGGGCGGCAACGTCGTGTTCACGACGACCCGCTTCAACGCCGCGGACGCCATCCCGGCCGAGGTCGGCGGCAACCGCTACGCCTGGTTCACCCACGTGACGGTGGAGGGCGGCATCGCCATCGACGAGCACCAGCTCTTCTATCCCGTCAGCCCGACCGGCAAGGCCACCTTCGGCTTCAACGCCAAGTACAAGAAGGGCGCCAGCGAGCCGGACGGAAACACGCAGTTCCAGTTCAAGGCCGGCGACCTGAACTTCCACAGCGCCTCGTACGACTGGTTGCTGGTCAACCAGGCCGGTGAGAACGCCCAGTTCAAGGGCGACGGCACGATCAACGGAACCGGCGACTACAAGTTCATGCTGTGGGCCGGCGACCACGACTCGGGCGATACCTTCCGGATCAAGATCTGGGAGGAGACGTCCGGCGGTGAGAACGTCGTCTACGACAACGGCACCGACCAGGTCATCGGGGGCGGGAGCATCATCGTCCACGACGGCAAGAAGAAGAAGTAGCGCCCGACCCTGCTCGGAGACTCGAGCAGCCAATCCTCGCGGTCGAAGTCGGCCGGCATCCGATCCCTCGCGCTCGGGTGTCGGCCGCGCTTCCTCATGGGCCCGGGCACCCGGTGTTCTCGAGCGTCGGCGCTCCCCGACGCGGAAGGACGCCCTACTCGACGAGCTGGATGCACTCCCGCTCGGCCCACTCCCTCGCGATCCGCTCGCAGGCCTCGCCGCAGTACCCGTCCGGGACGTCGAACCGGTCCGGCAGTCGCACCAGGTCGCCCGTCTCCAGTACGCTCCGGACGTCCTCGACGGAGGATCTCAGCCAGTCCGGGAGGGCCTCCACCTCGAGATCGAGGTCCTCCCCGTCGAGGTACGGCCTCTCGTTCTCGGTGACGGTGACGATCCTGCCCGTCCTGCGGTCCAGGAAGACGTCCCAGTCCTCCGGGTACTCCAGCGCCTCGAGGATGTCGTCGAGCATGGCCGCGACGGCGTCTCCACGGGCCGAGGAGGGTGGCTGACCGGCATCACGCGGCGCGGTGGGTTCGTCGGCCCCCGTCTTCTCCGGCACCGCCTCGGGCTTCGGCACACGACGAGCGCTGAAGCGGCACGCGTCTCCGAGGTGGACGAACAGCGTACCTCTCATGCGGTCCCGGTCGACCAGGCGGACCCGTCCCCAGCCGCTCGAGCGAGCCCCCTCGTCGAAGCCGCTCCACGAGAAGTCGGCCCGCCAGCCCCGTGCCGCCTCGCGGGCGCGGTAGTCGATCTCCCCCTCCATCGCCCCCACCTGGAGCGATCCCAACCCCTCGTCCAGGAAGATGATGCGGGCCTTCCCCAGGACGTCGAGCTCGTCGCGGTCCCAGGTGTCCGTCCGCCCGATGCGCCAGATCCCCAGAAGGGGGATCGCCCTGCCAGAGGACTCCGTCATGATCGGCTCTCCGAGGGAGGGTGATGCCCTCGACGCTACCTACAAGATGGTTCGCCGGGTGCCGGAGGTCCACGGCCAAGCGTCCCGGGGCGAGCCGACCGCCGCCCCTTCCCCGGGTCCACGTCTGAAACCCCGGCCCACCCACCGTCGTACGGGCCCCCATCGGCAATCCTCGCACTCGTGGAAGAAACATGCCCAGAGGCGAATTCCTCGGAGAGTTCGAGCAGATGATCCTGCTGGCGGTGGCGCGCCTCGGAGCCGACGCCTACGGCATCACGATCATGGAGGAGATCCGGGACCGCACGGGCCACGAGGCCGCCGTGGCCTCGGTGTACGCGGCCCTCGACCGCCTCGAACGACATGGCCTCGTCGGCTCGACCGTGGGCGAGCCCACACCGGAGCGCGGCGGCCGGGCCAAGCGCTTCTTCACGCTGGAGCCCGCCGGGGTCGACGCCCTGGAGCGCTCCAGGGCCGCGCTGGACTCCATGTGGGAGGGCGTGAGCCTCGACCGGGACGGCGCGGCGTGAAGACCGAGCCACCACCCTTCGCCGAATGGCTCCTGGGAGCCCTCGTGCCCGACCGGTACCGGGACGAGCACCTGGGGGACCTGCGCGAGGGATGGCTCCGCAGGAACGCCGACCCCGGCGCCGCGAGGCGCTGGTACTGGCGCCAGGTTCTCCGCTCCGTCCCCGGCGCCCTGCGCCTCCGCCTCCAGGACCGACACCACCGCGACCGCCATCCGGGACCCGGCATGGACACCATCGTACAGGACCTCCGCTATGGGCTGCGCGCCCTCTGGAAGAGCCCGGGCTTCGCGATCGTCGCGACGCTCACCCTGGCCCTCGCCATCGGCGTCAACACCTCCATCTTCAGCCTGGTGAACGTCGTCGTCTTCGCCGAGCTCCCCATGCAGGACTCGGAGACGGTGGCGATGATCCGTAGCGTGAATCGGGAGCTCGAGATCGACCGGGGCTCGGTCTCTCCGGCCGACTACCTGGAGCTGGTGGAGCGGAGCCGGAGCTTCGAGTTCCTGTCGGCCCTGAGCGAGACCCGCTGGGTGCGGACCGACGGCGACCAGCCGGTACGCGTCCCG
>JASFUL010000479.1:0-4587 GCA_050050315.1 Gemmatimonadota bacterium | reverse complement strand
ACCACGATCTCCAGGGGCACGAACGTCTCCACGTCCAGGAGCACCAGGAGCCCCGCCTCGTCCCGTGGCGCGACGACGTGCTGGCGCACGGTGAAGTCGGAGTGGGTGTAGGTGATGGTCGTGGCCTCGGGGCGGATGGTCACCCTGCGGGCCACGTTCACCCCGGGGATCGGCTGGCGGTACTCCGGCACCTGGAAGTGGAGCTGGAAGTCCTGCGCGACCTTCAGCGGGTGCACCCACAGCTCGGCGGGCCCGGTCTCGACGCCCAGCCACGCGCTCCGGGGACCCGTCACCCCCAGGTACTCGCCCGGCCGCACGTCGGCCTCCAGCTGGATCCGGGACGCCCGGATCTCGAAGCGCCGCACGTCCGGCGCGTCGCCGGCGTCGGGAACGGCCGTGCGATTCTGCTGCGCGGACGCGGGGGCCGCGGCGCAGGCGGCCGCGAGGGCGGCGAGCAGGAGGCGGGTGGCGGGCGGGTGGCTCACGGAGCGTCTCCGGGTGGCGCGTCGGCGTTGCGTGGGTCGCCCCGGGGCGGAGTCCGGGAACGACGCCCCCGAAGCTACCGACCCCCCTACTCGCCGGCGAGCACCCGGGCCGGATCGGTGCGGGCGGCGCTCCGGGCGGGGCCGAGCGCGCCCAGGAGCGAGGCGGAGACCAGCAGGAGGCCGAGGCCCGCGAAGAGCCCCCCGTCGAAGAGCGGCAGGTTGCCCGACGCCTGCCTCAGGAGCCCCGCCACCCCGACGCTCGCGGGCACCGACAGGAGAAGCGCCACCGCCGTCGCCCGGGCGTTCCGCCCCAGGACCAGGGTGAGCAGCCGACGGGGCGACGCCCCGACGGCTGCCCGGACGCCGAGCTCCCTCCGCCGCGCCCGCACCTCGACCGCGGCGACCGACGCCGCCCCGACCAGGGCGGCCAGGAGGGCCAGCGCCGCGGCGCACAGGGAGACGGCCGCGAACCAGTCGAGGGGAGCCCGCTCGCGCCGGCGCCGCTCCGACAGCCGCTCCGGCGCTCCGGCCTCGACCCCGTCGAGCCCGGCGACGAGTGCCGCCACCGACGGCCGCGCGCCGTCGTCGACCTCCCCCGGGCCCACGTCGCCGCCGAGGGCCAGCTCGGCCCGATCGGGAGGGTGCTGGAGGAGGGAGAGGTAGATGGCCGGCGCCGGACCCCCGGTGCGTCCGAGAGCCACGCCGCCGGGCTCGTCCACGACCCCGATCACGGTGTGCCACGCGTCCTCGTCGTACCCCACCCGGACGAGGTGCCCGAGGGGGTCGCCGTCCTCGAAGTTCTCCCGCGCGAACGAGACGCTCACGACGGCCACCGGTTCCGCCCCGGGTCCGTCGGTGGCCTCGAAGACCCGTCCGTCGAGGAGGCGGAGCCCCGCGTGCTGGAAGAAGCCGGGCGAGACGACGTGGTGGAAGACGTCCTCGCCCATGAACGGCACGGGGATGAGCCCGATGATGCACTGGCCGCACTCGGCCAGGACGAAGTCCCGGCGGCCGAGGCCCGACCAGGCCCCGGGGGTGGCGATGCTCTCGGACGTCAGCGTCGGGACCGACCGGGCGCGTTCGAGGAGGGCCGCCCAGCGGGTGCTGCGCGCCTCCGGTGGGAGGGCCTCGTCCAGGGCCAGCGGGACGAGGAGCGTATCCCCGCCGCTCGTCGCCCCGACTGGGGCCGAGGGCCCCGCACCGAGGAGGGCCCCGCCCACGGCGGACAGGATGGCCAGCCCGGCCGCCAGCTGAAAGACCGAGAGGAGGCGGCGGAGTCCGCCCTCCCGCGAATCCGGCGTGGCGCTGCCCGCGGCGAGGGTCGCCGAGAGCGGCTCCCGCCCGTACCGGAGGGGGGCCGCGGCCACCAGGGCCACCACCCCCGCCACGACCAGCGCCGCGACCGGCAGGGCGAGCCCCGGCGGCGACGGCGCGGCGGGACCGGGCCACGTCCACAGCAACACCGCCGCCAGCCCGACGCCCAGGACGGCTCCGCCCAGGACGCCCCGGACGATCAGGGGCCGCAGGCGCTCGCGGACCAGGCGCCGTCGGAGGGTGGCCGGGGACGCCCCCAGCGCCGACCGGACCGCCAGGGATCGTCGGCGGCGCGAGCCCCCGGCCAGCTCGAGGGCCAGCGCCGTGCCCAGGGCGATCAGGGCGGCGGCGCCGGCCAGGACGAGCACGAGCTCGGCCAGGGAGTCGAAGGCCGCCCGCTGGAGCGTCGCCGCCTCGACCGCCCGGGGCCCGGGCGGGACGCCCACGGAGGCGGGAGGGAGCGTCTCGGGCGACAGGACCGTCCCGCCGCCGGGGGCGACCAGGAGCGTGAGGCCCACGCCCGCGCCCACGGCCACGCCCACCGCGACCAGGAGCACGGGGACGTCGAGCCCGGCGAGGATCCGTTGGAGATGTCGACGCACGCGGCCTCCCTCCCACCCGGACGTCCCCCCTCCCGGTGAGGCGTCGGGCCGGGAGAAGGGACCGCGAGAAGTACGCTCCAAAGTAGGCCCGACCGCCCGTGGCGGCCACGCGGTCGCCACGGCCGGGGGCTGGCTTCGCCGGGGACGCGGGCCGAGATTGCCGTGGACCCGGGACGGCGCTCCTGCGCCGGACCGCGACGCGACCGTGGAGGGAAGACCCGATGAAGAGCACGTCCACGAGCCTGGGGATCTGCGTGGCGCTCCTCGCGGCGGCGTGCGGAGGCGGGGAACCCGACGACGCCCGAGGGGGGGTGGCCGGCGCGGCGGGGGTGGAGGGCGACTTCTGCGACGTCGTGACCCAGCGGGTGGACTCGTTCACGACCGCCGCCGCCGAGGGGTGGTCTCCCCCGTCGGAGCGGTACGGAGGCACGGTCGTGGTCTCGGGCTCGGAGGAGCTGCCCGGGATGAACGCCCTCGTCTCGTCCGACTACACGGCGGCCCAGTTCCAGCAGTTCGTCAACCTGATGACGCTCGTGCGCTACGACGAGGAGCTGCGTCCCGTGCCCTGGCTGGCGGAGCGCTTCGAGTTGGCCGACGACTCGATGTCCATCACCTTCCACCTCCGGGACGACGTGTACTGGCACGACGGGGTGAGGACGACCGCCGACGACGTGGCCTTCACCTTCGACCGCATGACCGACACGGCGGTCGCGTTTCCGAACCGGAGCTTCTGGGACCCGTACGTGAAGGGTCCGGACGGCGTGGAGGTGACCGACGCCTTCACGGTCACCTTCCGCTTCGAGCGTCGCCACGCCCAGCCTCTGGACGCGTGGCGGGCCGCGCCCATCATGCCGAAGCACCTCCTCGAGGACGTGCCGGCGGCCCAGCTGGCCCAGCACCCGTACGACGAGCGCTGTCCCGTGGGCAACGGTCCGTTCGTGTTCGAGGAGCACCGCCCGGGTGAGAGCTGGACCTTCCGGGCCAACCCGGCCTTCCCCGAGGCGCTGGGAGGGCGTCCGTACCTCGATCGGCTCGTCTACCGGGTCATCGGGGAGCCGACGACGGCGCTGGCCGAGCTGGCGAGCGGGCGCACCCACGTCTGGCACCAGGCCCCCGCGGAGCTGGCCGGCGAGATCGCCGCCGCGGAGGGGGTGGAGCTGCGCGCCCACCGCCACCGGGAGTACGTCTTCGTGGCCTGGAACAGCCGCCGGGAGACGCTGGCCGACCGGCGGGTGCGGATGGCGCTGGCGCTGGCCACGGACCGGGAGGCGCTGGTGGGCGCCATCCTGGGGGGGCACGGTCGCGTGGCGCAGACCACGGTCTACCCCTCCCACTGGCTCTACGACCCGTCGGTCGAGGCCGCCGTCCCCTACGCGCCGGACCGGGCGCGGGCGCTCCTCGCCGAGGCGGGATGGAGGGACCGGGACGGGGACGGCGTGAGGGAGAACCCGGACGGCCTGCCCCTCTCCCTCGAGGTGAAGTTCAACGCCGGGAGCAGCCAGCGGCGACGGGTGGCCGAGCTGCTCCAGGCCCAGCTCGCCCGGGTCGGGGTCGAGGTCGAGCCGCGGCCCATGGAGTACAACACGCTCGTGGCGCAGGTGACGCGTTCCCGGGAGTTCGACGGGTTCGTCATCGGCTTCATGAACGAGTTCAAGATGGACGACCGGGTCCTGTTCCACTCCGAGAGCTTCGACGAGCCGTACGGCTTCTCCGGCACGCGCAACCCGGCCCTCGACACGTTGATGGACACCCTCCCGTTCGTGATGGATCCGGAGGCGGCCCGGGGGCTCTGGGCCCGGTACCAGCGGGAGCTCATCGAGGAGCAGCCCTTCCTCTTCCTCTGGTTCAAGGACCAGCTCACCGGCGTCAGCGAGGACCTCGAAGGAGCGGTCATGGACATCCGGGGAGAGTTCGTCACCGTCGGCGACTGGTGGCTGCGGTCGGAGTGACGGTGGGTGGAGGCTGAGCCCTTGCCCCCTCGCGGACCGTGATCCGGCACGTCGGGCGGAGGCTCCTGGCGGCGGTGCCCCTGGCCATCGGCGTGGCCACCGTCACCTTCATCCTGGTCCACCTCGCTCCGGGCGACGCGACCTCCGTGATGGTCGGCCCCGGGACGTCGCCCGAGGTGCTCGAGCAGGTCCGCAGGAACTTCGGCCTCGACCAGCCGCTTCCCGTCCAGTACGTGC
>JASFUL010000478.1:0-4587 GCA_050050315.1 Gemmatimonadota bacterium | reverse complement strand
GTCGAACTGGTAGAGGCGAACGAGCTGGTCGGGCCGATCCCAGGGGAGCGGCTCGAGGAGAACGGCCTGGACGACGCTGAAGACGGCGGCCGTACCACCGATCCCGAGGGCCAGGGTGCCCACCACGACGGACGTGAATCCGGGAGAGCGAAGGAGCTTTCGCGCCGCGAATCGCCCCTCGCGAGCCAGGACGCGCATCGGCTCCGCTCCCGTCCTGCGTCGTTCCCGCCAGGCGCCAGGCGCGTTCGCCAGCAGCGCCAGCGTGCTCCGGCAGAGCCACCACGTAACCCGCAGCGGACCCCCGCGGGCCGCGCGATCCGCGGCACGGAGGCGGAAGTCCCGGACGAGCTCTTCCCCCGCCTCCCGGCGGAAGTCCGCCGGATAGAGGAACAGGAGCGTGCGGGACGTGACTCCCGCGATGGCGGCGGCGGCCCGCTCGAGGGCCTTCACGTGACTTCTCCCGGGCCGGCCTCCACCGCCCGACCGACCTCGACGAGCACCTCGAGCCGTCGGATCTCCTCCGTGAGAACCCTACGACCCAGCGCCGTGGCGCTCCAGTACTCCCTCCGGGGATCTCGCTCCTCGTCCTCGGGCGGTTCGGCGTTCGCGATGAGGCCCTGGTCGCTCATCCGTCGTAGCGCCCGGTACAGGGTAGGGATCTCGAAGCCCGGACGGCCGCCGCTCCGCTCGTCCGCGTCCTGGAGGATCCCGTAGCCGTGGCGCGGTCGCCTGGTGACGCTGAGGAGGACGTCCAGCTCGACGCTCCGTAGAGGGAGGAACGAACGGGGGTCGGCGGAGTCGGGCACGGAGGAGGCTCCTTTCGGGTGGGTTGGTGGAGGTTACTGACGTCACGTTAATATATGTACTTACGTTACGTCAATAGTCCCCGAACCGGGCGATCCGACCCCGGCAGGGAGGCGCCCCGTCCAGACCGTGCTCCGGAGGACTCCGAAGCGGCGGCTGGAGCGCCTTCGGAAGGATCAGCCTCCGAGAGCTCGGATCCGTTCCCGCCCTTCCCTGTAGTCGGGCTTCAGCTCCACCGCGCGCCTGTACGCTGCGAGGGCTTTGGCCGGCCGCCCGGCGGCTTCGTACGCCTCGGCCAGGGAGGCGTGGGCCGCCCACCAGCCGCGGTGCAGCCGCTGGTTCGCCTCGAAGACCCGGATCGCGTCGTCCAAGCGGTCGTCGATCCTCCAGAGCTGGTAGGCCAGCTCGTTCAGGGCCCGGGGGCGAAGAGGTGGTGCCGATCCCGGGCGGGCGCGGGCCGCCAGCCATTCCAGGACCTTCGCCACCCCGGCTTCCTCGAGAAGTGCCATCATTCGCCTCTCGTCCGTGAAGCCAGCCCGGACACGGGCCACCCGGTCGTCGAGCTCCGCCCGGGAGAGCCAGCGGCCACGGACCATCACGCCGGCCACGAGAAGGGCGTTGGCCACGTCGGTGAGGGGGTTTCCCAGGACCAGGACCAGGTCGGCCACGGCCCCTTCCCTGACCACTCCCGCCCGGTCCCCGAGCCCGAGCCACCGGGCCGCGTCCGCGGTGCCGGCCCTGAGGGCCTGATACGGGCTGAGGCCCGCCTTCACGAGCTCGTCCAGCTCATCGTGGGTCGAGCTCCCCGGGAAGACCAGGTTGTTTCCCGCATCGGTTCCGAGGCCCAGGGTCACGCCAGCGTCGGCGAGGCGTCGGGTCAGGCGCCGCTGAAACCCCAGGAGCGCCCGCATCCTCGGGACCCGGTTCGGGGAAAAGTCCCGAACGTAGTGGTTCCGTTCCGGTGTCCAGTAGCGTCGGTCCACTGGGGAATACGCACCCACGTCGGGGTGCCGGAGCATCCGGCCGGCGAAGAGGGGCTGTCGGGTGATAGCGGCGTAGTTGCTCAGGGTCGCGACGAGGGCCACGTCGTTCGCGACCATGAGGCTGTCGATCCGCTCCAGGTCCTCCACGCTCTCGATGGGGCTGTAGAGGAACTCCTCGGCGTGGGCTACCGCAGAGGGGCCAGCCCGGAGCACGTCCTGCCAGGTCAGATTCCGGGGGATGTGTCCGATGGTACGAATCCCCCGGGACCGGGCCTCGTCCACCACGGCATCGAACGCCTCGACGGAGAGATCGCCGTACGGCTTCACGCAGTCGAACCCCATCTCGTCGTACCGGGCCACGACCTCCCGGGCCTCCCCGACCTCCTGGATCCCGCTCACCGGTCCGGCGCAGAGATGCACCGTGGGTCCGAGGATCTCGGCGTCGGCCACCGAGTTGGCCAGTTCGAGGAGATCCTCGTAGGCGTTGAGGTACTGGATCCGCGTCACCCCGTACGAGAGCCAGAGCGGGAACTCGTGCTCGTCGGTGGCGTGGGCGTGTAGATCGGTGAGGCCGGGCATGAGATAGCCCCCCAGTCCCTCCACAACCCGGGTCCCAGCGGGCACCGGCACGCTGTCCGAGGGCCCCATCTCCACCACCACGCCCTGCCGGACGAGGACGGTGTGGTCGGGGAGGACCTCCTCCCGGTCCATGGGCACGACGCTCACGCCGACGAACGCGGTGACTCCACTGTCGTACGGGACGGGCTCCTGGGCGTTGCCGGCCGGCGCGAGAACGAGCAGGAGGAGGGTGGCGAACCGGAGGCGAGCGGGCGACATGGCGGCCTCGAGCGTTGACGACACAGCACGATAGTCCAAAATGAATATATCCATTATGGATTGTTATGTCGTCGCGGAACGCGGTCAAGGGGGACTTCCGGGACCCCTTCGCCCGATGGCCGACCTCCAATGCACTTGACGGGCGCCAGCGCCGTTCTCAATCTGATGATTGTGACACAGCGCACGATTGGTGGCCCCATCCCTTCGTGACGTGACAGGACGTCCCGGGCCACGGTCGGCGACGGCCACGGGCCGCCGAGCGACGTGGCCGCGCGTCCCGGAGGGGAGCGTCCGGAGGGACGCCATGCCCATCATCACGGTTTCACGGGGATCCGGAAGCGGTGGCAGGATCCTGGCCGCGCAGCTGGCGGAACGCCTGGGCTTCGAGATCGTCAGTCGCGAAGAGGTGGTCCACGAAGCCGCTCGGTTCGGGGCGTCGGATGAGGAGGTCGCCCGGGCGCTGCTGAAGCCGCCCCGGCTGTGGGACCGCTTCCAGCACCAGCGCCGACGGTACCTGGCGTTCGTGCAGGCCGCCCTCTGCGAGCGGGTGCGGGATGGCCGCGCCGTCTATCACGGCAACGCCGGGCACCTCCTCCTGCCCGGGGTCGAGCACGTCCTTTGCGTTCGGCTCATCGCGCCCCTGGACTTCCGGGTGAGGATGCTCCGTGAGCGGTCGGGCATGACCGAGTCGGAGGCCGAGGAGCACATCCGGAAGGTGGATCGCCAGCGGGAGAAGTGGACGCGGTTCCTCTACGGGGTGGACTGGCTGGATCCCCACCTGTACGACCTCTGCCTCAACCTCCGCACCCTGGAGGTGTCGGACGCGGTGGAGCTGGTGATCGCCGCCTCCCGGTCCGAGCGGTTCCAGCCCACCGAGGCGAGCCGCGCGGCGATGGCCGATCTGCTGCTGGCGAGCCGCGTCCGGGCGGCCCTGGCCGCGGAGGATCGTACGTCGTCGGCCGAGGTGGGGATCCGGGCGGATGACGGAGTCGTGTACCTGAGGGGCAGGCTCCGGCCCCCGTCGCTGGTGGACGCCGTGATCGAGGTGGCCGGAGGCGTGGAGGGCGTGACGTCCGTGGACCGGGAGGATCTGGCGGCCCCGGACTACACGGTCTGAAGCCCTACGCTTCCTCGTCGGTCAGCTTCACGATCAGGTCGCAGAGCGCCCGGATCTTGAAGGGCTTGGCGATGAAGTCCACCGCTCCCCCCTTGAGCGTCTCCCTGGCCGTCTCCACGGTGGCGAAGCCGGTGATGATGATCACCTTCGTGTTGGGAGAGTGGGACCGGACGAAGTCCATGACCTCGAGACCGTCGGGCTTCTTCATCTTCAGGTCGGTGACCAGGACGTCGAACGTCTCCTCCATGACCCGGTCGACGACGCTCTGGCCCTCCGTATAGGACTCGACGTAGAACCCGAGCTTCTCCAGGGCCGGTTTCAGACGCTCGCAGACGATGGGCTCGTCGTCGAGGAGCAGGACCTTCTTCCGCTTCTTCATTTCCCCTTCCCGCTCACGGCCTTGCGGGCCTCGCGGACCGCCTTCCGTGTCATCGCCTCGATCGCCTTGGCGGTGAACGGCTTGTTGACGAAGCCGAATGCCCCGCTGTACTCCGCCTCCCGGGCGGTCTCGATGGAGCCGTACGCCGTGATGACGATCACCCTCGTCCCGAGGCCCTGGTCGCGGACGAAGCGTAGCACGTCCAGACCCGTGGGACCCGCCATCTTCACGTCGGTGATCACCACGTCGAAGCGCTTGTCGGCGAGGCGGTCGATGGCCTTCTGGCTTTCGGTGAACACCTCGACCTGGTAGCCCTTCTTCTCGAGGTGGTTCTGGAGCCGCTCGCAGACGACGGGCTCGTCGTCCAGCACCAGCACTTCCGCGGCGTTCTTCATGGTCCCTCCGTCGGATTCTCGTGACTGGAGCGTCGGGATGGTCGGCGCCTCGCCCAGGAACCGCTCCACGTA
>JASFUL010000477.1:0-4591 GCA_050050315.1 Gemmatimonadota bacterium | reverse complement strand
GAACTCGAGGGGCAACCCGTGGCCGTACAGGACGCTGAGCACGTCCACCCCGGGGTCGGTCATCTTGCCGAGGACCTTCTCGACGGCTCCCAGGGGATTCAGCTTCCGGTCGCCGTAGTGGACGATCTTCACCAGCACCACGTCGCCGTCCCCCGCGTCCATCTCCTCTCCCGCGGGGACCAGGACGTCGCGGAGGACCCGCTTGTCCTGGGGGTCGACGTAGCGGAGGCCCTCGGAGGTCCGGAACGTACCGACGAGGGTGGGATGCGCCCGTTCGAGTACCTTGATGATCCTGCCGACCGGGTTGCGGCCGCGGGGGCGGCTCTCGATGCGGGCGACGACCTGGTCGCCGTCCATGGCGGACCCGTGGTCCGTGGAGGGCACGAAGACGTCCTCGCGTGAGGCATCGTCGGGGACGACGAACCCGTCTCCGCTCCGGATCACCGAGAGCCTGCCCACGACGAGGTTGATCTTCTCGGGAACCGCGTAGCGATTGCCCTTCACCCGGTAGAGGGTGCCGTCGGATTCGAGCTCCCTCAGGCGGACCTTGAACGCCCGGTACGCGGCGTTCGGCACGTCGAGCCCCCGCGCCAGCTCCTTGGGCTTCAGGGGGCCCCGGCTGGACTGGCGCAGGTAGTGGACCAGCGCCTTCCGATCCGGCAGGTCGCCGGCTCCCGTCCCTTCGCTCACGGTCGTACCTCCAACTGGACGACGAGCCTTCCGGCCGGGCGTCCGCCCGGCGCGAGCCCCGGAATCAGCGCCACCGCGCCCCCGACCCTCCCCCCCGTCCGCTCGTCGAGACGGGCCGACACGAAGGCGTCGGCCGCGCTCAGCACGTGGTTCGCCACGATCAGGCCCAACATCACGGTTGCCTCCTTCAGCTCGTCGTCACTCTCCCGCACGAGGGACCTGAAGCGCCCGGCCGCGTCTCCGGTTCCGCTCCAGTCCCACAGAAGCTCCGGCGGATACGCCCGCTCGGCGTAATAGGCCAGCGCCGACTCCCAGGCCGGGTCCCCGGGCCCGACGTCCGGATCGGAGCCGAAGAAGATCTCCGTGGCGCGCAACCAGATGGCGCCGTTGTAGGTCGTCGCGTCGGTCTCCGGCTGGACCCCTGCGGCCGTCCCGTCGCTGTCCCACGCGCCCGAGGACGTCCACACGCCCATCCTCTCGTAGTACTCGAAGTCGTCGACCACCCGGGGACCGTTGCGGTCGCGGGCGACGTCCCAGGCGAGCTCGCGGTACGCGTCCCGCAGGTCGTGGCCCTCGCCCCGCCGGTCCAGGTACAGGTACCATCCGAGGCCCTCGAGGGCCCCGTACACCAGCCACCGGCGCTGGCTCCGGACGAACTGGCCCGCCCCCGGAAGGACCAGGGAGTAGAGAGCCACCCTCGCTGCTCCGGGAGGAGGATCCGCGGCCGATGCCCGGGCGCGGGCGAGACTCGGGCCCGGGGGCTCCTGCGGTCTCGAGGGGGGGGCGCGGAGGTCGGTCGCCAGGGGCGCGCGAAGCCGTTCGGCCGCCGTCTGGGCCCCGAGTCGGTCGGCGCCGGGACCCGCGACCCCCGTCAGGAGGGCGAGGGCCACCCACGCCGTCGTCCCCCCGGACGGGTGGCGACTGCGTCCGGGACGCGTCATCGAGCTGGAGTCGCGAGGATCGGGGCGTGGACGGGTCAGAACACGAAGCCGAAGGAGACGTGGACCGGCTCGGAGCCGTCGGTGACGATGGACGAGGCCAGGGACTTCGCGATCGCGAGGTCGAAGTTCTCGTACTGCACGCCCAATCCTACGGCGGCCCCGTCCACCTGGGCGTCCGCGTTCATCACGTATCCCGCGCGGAGCCGGAGCACCTGGGGAGCCACGCCGGCCACGAACTCGCTGCCGAAGTAGATGGCCGGGTCTCCCGGGTCCCTCCAGTGGTCGTCCAGCTCGACCGTCATCCACAGATCGAGCGGCTCGTCTGGCAGGAAGTCCTCCAGGACCTCGTACGCCGTCGCCACCCGGATCCGCGTCGGGAGCGGGTCGGCCTGGGCTTCGTTCACGACCTGGAGGTCGGGGCCGAGATGGGCGAGCACCGCCCCGAGCCGGATCGGGCGTCCCCAGAGTCGGTGGGTCTGGACCCCCGCGTCGATGGCGAACGTCGTCCCCGTCACGCCCCCGTCCACGCATTGATCTCCGGACGCCCGGCAGCTGAAGCTGTTCTGGATCAGCTTCGCATTGAGGCCGACACCCACGTGGTTCCACAGGTCCGTCGCGAGCGAGAGGATCGCGAGGTGGTTCCTCTGGCTCACGTCCCCGACGACGTTGTTCTGGTCGTCGGTGAGGGGGATGCTGCCGAAGTCGAGGAGCTGGTAGGAGATGCCCAGGGTGCCCAACCCGTTGCCCACGAGCGTCACCGAGGCGGCGGTGGCCTCTCCCCCGACGTTCTCGCCCCTGGAGACCAGGAAGCGACTCCGGGTCAGCCCGGCGAGACCCGCGGGATTCCACCACACGGACTCGGCCCCGGCCATGGCCGTCACCGCCCGACCCATGCCCACGGCCTTGGGATCGGGAGGAAGGAGGAGGAATGGCGCCCCTTCCAGCGGCGTGTCGTCCTGGGCGGCGGCGGGAAGGGCGGCGCCGAGGAACACGAGGAGCCCCAGGGCCAGCCCTCCCGGCCTAGCGGCTCGCATCATCGTCGTCCTCTGGAACGTGGAAACCGAGGCGGGAGAGGTGAGAACGCTTACGGCGCCAGCCTGTCAGTGCTTTCACCCACAGATCCAGATACACCCGCCGCTCCAGAAAGTGCTCGATCTTCGAACGCGCGACCTTGCCGAGCTCGCGGATCGCCTTCCCCCCCTTCCCCACGATGATCCCCTTCTGCGATTCCCGCTCCACGAAGATCGTGACACCGACGTAGATCGGCTCCTCGTGCTCCCGGAACTCTTCGACCCGGCAGAACGTCGAGTACGGAATCTCCTGCCGGTACTGCTCGAACACGGTCTCGCGGACCATCTCGGCGACGAAGAAGCGGACCGGCTGCGAGGCGATGTCGTCGGGCGGATAGAGGAAAGGGCTCACGGGGAGCGCCCGGCGGAGCGCCGCCCGGAGCTCGCCCACGCCCTCACCACGGAGTGCGGAAACGGGGTACGGAGCGCCGCCCAGCTCCTCCCGAACCCACCTCGACAGGCTCTCGACGTGCGCCGTCTGCGCCTCGTCGATCTTGTTGACCGCGCCGAAGAGGGGCGCGTTGCGCTCGGAAAGGGTGCCTCGCAGGATCCGGGCGGTCCGTTCGTCGAGCTCCAGCGTGGCGTCGAGCACGAGGAGGAGCACGTCGGCCTCCTGGACCGCGGTCAGCGCCTCGGACAGCATGGAGCGCTGGAGCAGGTCGCGGACGTCGAGGAGCCCGGGTGTGTCCAGGAAGATCATCTGGACCCCGTCCTCCGTGTGGAGCCCAGTCACCCGCTGCCAGGTGGTCTGGGCCCGCGGCGTCACGATGCTCAGGCGCGATCCCACGAGCGCGTTCAGCAGCGTGGACTTACCGGCGTTCGGACGACCCGCCAGGGTCACGTATCCAGCCCGCGTCTCGACCCCGGTGGCGGCGCCCCCGACCTCCGTCTCGCTCATGGGGCCAAGATGCGCCGGAGGCGGCGCCCGCGGCAACGTCGCCGGCCGGTCCGAGATCGCCGGGCCCCCGGACCCGTCGTCATCGTCCGGTGCCCCGTCCGGACGACGGACGACCCTCGCAATGCCACAGCCGCCCGAGCAGTGGGATCGCGTCGATTTTCGCTTCGGTCAGGTCGCCCCAGATGATGCCCCGGGGCCGGGGCGGGCTCCCCTCGACGCGGATCACCTCGTCGGGTGTCACGATCAGGTCGAGGGGGACGTCGTGCCCGGTCATCGGGATCTCGTCTTCCTCCAGCACCTGCAGCGGGTGGACGGTGGTCACGACCGGCGTGGTGGTCGCGATCAAGCCCGCCTCGGTCGCCACGGCGTACTCCAGGTCGCTGAATCCGCCTCCCTTCCCGAGTCGCGCCCCGGAGCGGGAGACGGCCACGCAGCCCACCACCACGAGATCCACCGGTCGAAGCTCGCGCACGGGCAGGGTCCGTCCGGCCGTTGCCGCTCCCTTGATGGACGAGGCCCTGCGCGGCGACGTCTCGAGGGTCTCGGGATCGAGCAGGAAGAACGGATCTTCCTCGGCGAGTCGCGGGACCGCCATGTAGACGACCTTGCCATCCTCGAGCGCCCGCTGGCGGACGGGCCACTGGGGAGAGTCGGGGTTTGCCTTGAGGGTGGACGAGCGCTTCCATTCGTCCGTCGAGCGGAGGCGCTGGGCCGCGTCCTCGGCACCCGTGAAGTTCGGGATGCGGCCCTCGGCTCCGGGGAACCGGTCGGCTCCCTGGGTCCTCAACGCGTCCCACACCCGGCGCCGGAGGTCGGCTTTCCGCTCGAGAAGCTCCGGGGGCCCCCCGGCGTCGTGGTCGTAGTGATGCATCCGCCCAGGATGCGGGAGGGAGGCCCCGGGGGAAAGCCCCGGGGGCGGAGGTAACGGAACGGAGAAAGCCCCCGGACCGCGGGAAGCGGGACGGGGGCTTTCGGAGATGAGGCTGGCGGCG
>JASFUL010000476.1:0-4625 GCA_050050315.1 Gemmatimonadota bacterium | reverse complement strand
CGACTACGAGGAGGGCGAGAAGCGACCCATGCTGGTGACCTTCTACGAGAAGAACTCGCAGAACCTGCACCGCTACGTGGGGCCGGTCTACATGGTGAGCATGGGGCGGGAGACCGTCGAGGCGCTGAGCCACGGCTACCTCATGATGCGCGCCGACGTGCACTTCCACACCGGCTCCTCGCACAGCGACATGCTCGAGTGCGTCGAGGCCGCGACCCGGAAGGTCATCGAGATGGGGTACGCCGACCCCGAGCGCATCGGGGTGTACGGGCACAGCTACGGCGGCGAGGGAGCGGCCTTCATCGGCACCCGCTCGCGCATGTTCGCCGCCGTGGCCATGGGCGCCGGCGTCACCGACATCTCCTCGGACTTCAACCAGCCCTGGGGATGGACGTACCACATCCGGGGCGGGAGCGGCCTACCCGGGGCGGACTACTACCTCTTCAGCCAGGGCCGCTGGGGGACCGACCCGTGGAGGGACCCCGATCTCTACCGCTTCGAGAGCGCCGTCACCCACGCGCCCGAGGCCACCGCTCCCTTCCTGATCATGCACGGCACCGACGACCCCACGGTCTCCTTCAGCGAGGGGCTCAACTTCTACAACGCGCTCCGCTACCACGACAAGGAGGCGTACCTGCTGGCCTATCCCGGGGAAGGGCACCACCTCGGCGGGCTGGCGAACCAGCGCGATCTCACCGAGCGCTACTTCCAGTTCTTCGACCACTTCCTGAAGGGAGAGCCGGCGCCGGAGTGGATGACGGAGGGGGTGCCCTACCTGGTGAAGGAGCGTAGGAGGTAGGACCCCCGTCGGTCGATGCCCCGCGGTCAGCGCGCGGACGGGGCCCTCGGGGCCACCCCCGTCACGGGCCTTCCGACCCGGTCATCCCATCCCCGTCGGCCGGACGGGCCCGGCCGACCCAGAGGATCCCCGCAACGCCTGCGAGGAGCAAGAGATAGACGAAGACGGAGACGGGATCATGGGGGATCCTGTGGAGGATTCCCCCCAGCGTAATCCCTTCGTTGCCGGCGGCGGTCTGCAGCACGGCCGGAAGTGGGTGAGCTACGAACATCGCGGTCCTCCTCTCGGGTCCGGGCGCGCGTGCCCGGACGGTTCGGTTCGACGAGTCCCCGCCCACGGGACGGGGAAGTGTGTCGGGGACGGCCCCGGCCGGCGGCCCGTCGGGCGCCGGACCGGGCTCCGTCGACTCAGAACCGGGTCGCGGGAGGGGCGGTGGAGGGGCAGGAGAGCCGCCCCGCCCGTGAGAGGAAGTCGAGGAAGCAGGAGGCGAGGTCGGCCGTCGCCCCGGGGATCGCAGCCGTCCGGCCCGCGCCGGGACCGGCTGCGCCCGTTCGAGGTTGCCGCGCGCTCGTCTCGGGTCCATCTCCCTCGTCCACCGGCGGTGTGACGAGGGCGCACTCCGGCGGGCGCGCGGGCACCAGGTCGAGTGCGCGGGAGGGAGCGGGGCGGTCCGCGCAGGGAGCCCCAGGTGCGACGTGGACCTGCTCGACGGCGAAGGTCCCCTCGACCGCGGGCGCGGATGCGTACTGGGCGGATTCCGCGGTCACGCGTCCCGGAAGGGCGACGATCATCCCCAGGAGGATGGCCAGGATCGCCCGTGGACCACGGGAACGGCGCGAGGGGACGGTCCCCCTCCGGGTCGTGTCCATGTCGGAATGCCTGATGGCCTTCGCGCTCATCCGGTGCTGAAGTCCCGGGACAGGTGGAGGAGGTCTCCACGGCGTCGTGCTCTTCCTTGTTACCCCGCAGGAAGGCCGGGGTTGGGCCTCTCTGCCACGCGGGCCGGTCGCATCGCTCCCGGCGACGCGCCGGGCCAGGTCTCCCGGCGTCAGAATGGCTTCGTGTAGGCCACCACCGCGGCGAGGACCGCGAGCAGAGGCACCAGCACGAGGGCCCGGGCCGCCCACACCCGGGTGCGCCGGGCGGACACCAGCGCCGCCAGCCCCACCCAGATCGCCAGCTTGGCCCAGATCCATCCCGGGAAGATCGCCCCGTGATCGACCCCGAGACGGGCGAGCATCCCGAACCCCCCGAGCAGCACGAGGAAGAGGGCCACGCCGTGAACCATCGCGAGCCGCCTCTTCCACGGATCGGCCGCGGGGCGCCCTTCGGCCTCCCCCGCCGGCCCGGCGGCCGCCCGACCGAGCGTGGCGGAGAGCGCGGTCACGAGGAGGAAGACCCCGAAGTAGTGGACGATCTTGTAGACGCCGTAGGAGATCATCGGCTTCCCATGGGAGGGCAGGACGGCGGGGTCCGTGGCGAGGACCCGCGATCGGCGGCAAAGGTGGGCCATCAGGGGGACGAGGGACAGGGGCCGGGCCTGTGGCCCCCGCGCCCCCGGCGTCCGGCTCCCTCCGTCCATCGTGGCAGCACACCGGATCGGCTCGAGCCACCGGAGGCGTTCCCGGGTGCCGCGACGGTCCGGCTCCGGACCCGAGGATGCGGCGGTGGCGTCGACCCGCCATCTTCCCACTACCGTCGACCCGGCGAAGGAGAGGAGACGATGAGAGCCAGCAGGGGGAATCTCGGCGCACGCTCGATCGGCCCGTGGGTCGTCGCGGCGCTTCTGACGGCGTTCGGGCACGGACACGCCCAGGAGGCGGACCGGGCCTGGATCAACGGGAACATCTACACCGTCGACGACGACTTCGGCACCGCCACGGCCCTCGCGGTCCGGGACGGTCGTTTCATCTACGTGGGCGACGACGAGGGCGTCCAGGCCCACATCGGACCCGAGACCTTCGTGGTGGACCTGGACGGCCGGACCGTCATCCCCGGGCTACACGACGCCCACGTCCACATCCGCTACGGCGAACGGGAGCTCTACCCGCGCACGCCGGACATCCGGACGGGACTCGGGGAGTGGGCCTCCGTGGAGCGGATGCAGCAGGTGATCCGCCACGCGCTGGAGACGGGAGAGGGGATGCGTCCCGGGCCGGAGCCGCGGTGGATCGTGCTGACCGGCTGGATGTCGGACGTGTGGGATCCGCCGGTGTTCCGGAAGGAGCTCATCGACGAGGTCGCGCCCGACAACCCGGTCTTCATCTCGCGCTACACCCACGGCAGCGGAGCGAACAGCAAGGCCCTGGAGCTGGCCGGCATCACCCGGGACACCCCCGACCCGCCGGGCGGTCACATCAAGAAGGACGAGAACGGCGACCCCACCGGCGAGTTCGTCGAGCGCGCCCCTCCCCAGCTGACCCGGCTCATCCCCGACCTTCCCCCGCTGACCGACTACGAGCGGAGCCGGAACCTCGTCGAGGGGACCCAGCTCGCGGTGGCCAGCGGGCTCACGACCATCCACGGCGCCAGCCGGACGAGCTACGAGGAGGTCCAGCGTCGGATCAAGCTCTACGAGGTGGGGCTGCTCCGGATCCGGATCAACGAGATGGTCGACGAGGACGCCGCCAGGAGGCTGGGCCAGCCGCTGAACCTCGACAACGAGTACTTCGTCCAGTCCGTGAAGGAGTTCGCCGACGGCGCGCTGGGGTCGAGAGGCGCCCTCCTGTTGGACGACTACAGCGACTACCCGGGCTTCCACGGAGAAGCGGCGCGGAGCGAGGACGAGATGGCGGAGGCGGCCACCGAGCTGCTGCCGCTGGGCTTCAACCTCAGGGTCCACGCCATCGGCGACGGCGCGAACCACGCCGCCATCAACGCCTTCGAGCGCGCCCTGAAGGCCACGGGCATCGACGGGAAGGACGCCCGCTTCGCCCTCGAGCACGCCCAGATGTTCACGCCCGACGACCTGCCCAGGCTCGTCGAGCTGGGAATCGTGGCGTCGGTGCAGCCCCTCCACGCCACCGAGGACATGAACTTCGCGGAAGCCCGCATCGGGCCGGAGCGGCTGAAGTACGCGTACAACTGGAGCGACCTTCTGGACCTGGGCGTGCCCCTGGCGACGGGCACCGACTACTCCGTGTCGCCCTACAACCCCTTCTACACGCTCCACGCCGCGGTCACCCGGCAGGACCGGAACGACCAGCCGCCGGGCGGCTGGCACGCCGAGGAGGCCCTGACCCGGGAAGAGGCGCTCCGCGCCGCGACCATGGGCGCCGCCTACGCCATGAAGGCGGAGGACGACCTGGGCTCCATCGAGGTCGGCAAGCTGGCCGACTTCGTGGTCATCCCGGTGGACTACATGACCATCCCCGCCGAGGACATCTGGAAGATCGAGCCCGACATGACCGTCATCGGGGGGGAGGTGGTGTACTCCCGCCCCATGGGCTGAGCCTCACACCTCAGCGGACGCTGGGCAGCGCCCCCTCGACCCCGGGGTCGGGCCGGACGACCAGCGTGGCCCGGGAGGTCTCGCCGCCGGCGGTGACCCGGACGACGTAGGTGCCCACGCCCGCCCTCGCTCCCTGCGGCTCCCGGTCGGCGAAGAAGGAAGGGAGGTCGCCTCCGAAGCGTTCCCGAAGCTGCTCCATCTGTCGCTCGAACTGCGCGACCTGCTCGGTGGTGGGGTCCCACCGGAGGTCCCAGAACCACCGGTTCACCCCGGCGTGGGCCCGCACCTCCTTCGTGACGCGGTCGTTCCCGTCCAGGGAGGCGACCTCCACGGTCACGTCGCCCGGTGCTCCGAGCCAGAAGCTCACGGCCGCGC
>JASFUL010000475.1:0-4661 GCA_050050315.1 Gemmatimonadota bacterium | reverse complement strand
CGGGACGGGCTAGGCCAACGTGGCCTGGCGGCTACGGCCTGAAGGGCACCGGCACGCGGATCCAGACGGGGACCGGCGTCCCGTCGTTCTCCGCCGGCGTGAAGCGGGCCTCGGCCAGCGCCTTCAACGCGGCCTGGTCCAGCGAATCGTGGCCGGAGCTCTCGGCGAGCTGCGTCTTCCCGACGTCGCCCTCCACCGCCACCCCGAGATTCTGCACGCTCACCATGCAGGCGCAACGAGTAACTTTGTAAACCAAAGTACTTGACATTACCAGATGAACGCGCCTCATTTGGAGACATGAACAACACGGCGAGGGCCACGATCATCGCGGCAGCGACCATGACCGGATTCCTCTCGCTCGGCGTCGTCGCCGGCCGCCGGGCCGTCGATCGGGACGTCGAGCTCGCGCCCGCGGCGTCGGCCCCGTCGGAGCCGTCGACCCGCGCGGCGGAGGGTGACCCTGGGGTCATCCACGGGCGGGTCACCACCGTGGACGGCGCCACGTACGAAGGCCGGCTACGCTTCGGGGGCGACGAGGAGGCGTACTGGGGCGACTACTTCAACGGCTTCAAGGACGGCAATCCGTGGGCCGCCTACGTGGAGCCCGAGCGGCTGGCGGGGGAGCGCGGGGGAATCGAGATCCTCGGGGTCCGGCTCGGGAGCCGGACGCCGTCGGACCTGCGCCGGCCGTTCATGGTGCGCTTCGGCGACATGACCAGGATCGAGGCACGCGGTCGCGACCTGAGGGTGACCCTCAAGAGTGGGGCGGTGATCCACCTCGACCGCTACGCGGCCGACGACTTCGCCGACGGCGTGCGCGTGTGGGATGACCGGGAGGTCGTGGACCTCGGCGAACGGCGGATCCGCTCCATCGACCTGTTCCGTCCCTCCCGGCCCGAAGTCGCAGCGCCACGGCGGCTGTACGGAACGGTGCACACGTCGACGGGGGACTTCAGCGGCTTCCTCCAGTGGGACCGGGAGGAGGGCGTCGCCCTCGACGCGCTCGAGGGTCGCGCCGCCGACGGGGAGCTGCTCAACCTGCCGTTCGCCACCATCCGCTCGATCGAACGTGATGGGGCCGACCGTTCCGTGGCGACGCTGCTGGACGGCCAGGAGATCCTGCTCTCCGGCACACGCGAGGTCGGGCGTGGCAACCGGGGCGTCTACGTCGACGACGCACGGTACGGTCGCGTGCTCGTCTCGTGGAGCGCCTTCGATCGCGTCGACCTCGCTCCGGGGGGCACCGGTCCCCGGTACCGCGATTTCCCGCCGGGCCGTCCCCTCGCGGGAGTCGTCACCACCCGGGCCGGCCGCCGGCTCGCCGGTCGCCTGGTCTACGATCTCGACGAGAGCGAGACCATCGAGACGCTCGACGCCCCGGCCGGGGGCGTCGACTACACCCTCCCCTTCGCCCTCGTCGCGTCGATCGAGCTGCTGGACGGTAAAGCGTCTGCCGCCGGACCCGCGCGGGTGACCCTCCGGAGCGGCGAGGCGCTGCAGCTCGAGCGGTCCGGGGACCTGGGCGACGGAAACGCCGGTCTCCTGGTCTTCGTGGACGGCCGCGAGCGCCCGGAGTACGTCCCGTGGGCCGACGTCGGGCGCGTCGATTTCGAGGCTCCGTCCGCCGCCCACCCGCCGCACGAAGGAGGGTGATGCGGCCCCACCTCCGAGCGCCCACTCGCTCTCCGCGAACACCGGGGCCAGGCTCCTGAGGCTCCGGCGAACGTGGGAAGCCAGAGAAGCTCCCGTGGGAGGTGGTTCTCCCCTCCCCACCTCGCGGAGAATCCCCCGCAGGACCCCTCCCCCGTGAATCGCTAGCTTCCCCTTCGGGTTCTCGTCTCAAACGGGAGGACGGCGATGAAGTTGCACACGGGCCTCGTTCTGATGCTCGGTCTGGCGGCGTGCGCCCCGGCGGACGCCGGGCTCGACGGCCAGACGTACGGAGAGCCGCTCACCCTCACCGCGACCACCCCCGCCTCCGCGATCCTCTCCAACCCGGAAGCGTGGGTCGGCGAACGGGTCCTGGTGGAAGGGATGGTGGTGGAGGTGTGCGAGAAGCGGGGCTGCTGGATGGAGATCGCGGCGGGAGGCGACTTCGAGAAGATCAGGGTCAAGGTGGACGACGGCGTCATCGTGTTCCCGCTCACCGCCCGGGGAAAGACGGCCCTGGTCGAGGGAACCGTGGAGAAGGTCGAGCTCACGTACGAGGAGGCGCTCGAAGCGGCCCGTCACGAGGCGGAGGAGCACGGGGAGGAGTTCGATCCGACGTCGGTCACCGGACCCGAGACCACCTACCAGATCCGCGGGATCGGTGCCGTCATCCGCGACTGATCCGGCCGGAGGTCCATCCGCCGGGGCGCCCCGGCGACAGACACCCGGCCGCCGGGGCATCCAGTGGCGTAAGTGGAACCGGGTCCTTCACCGGGACCTGGGCTACCTCTGCGTCGGGTTGACCCTCGTCTACGCCGCGTCGGGCCTGGCGGTGAATCACTTCCGGGACTGGAACCCCAACTACGAGGTGCGGCACGAGACAGTGACGCTTGGGGCCCTGCCGCTGGGGGAGCCCGGGTCGGACGCGTGGGCCCGCGCGCTCCTGCCCCTCCTGGACGTGAACGCCGACTACCGGGGCACCTTCCGCCCCGACCCGGCCACCGTCGACGTGTTCGTGGACGGAGGCACCGTGTCCGTGGAGCTGGAGAGCCGGGAAGCCACCGTGGAGACGGTGCGACCGAGACCTCTCCTCGGCCCGGCGAACGCCCTCCACCTGAACGAGGCCGGAGGACTCTGGACCTGGGTCGCCGACCTCTACGCCGCGGCCCTGCTCCTTCTGGCCCTCACGGGCCTCTTCGTCATCAAGGGCCGCAAGGGCATCACGGGCCGGGGCGCGTGGCTCACGGCCATCGGGGTGGGGGTTCCCCTCCTCCTGGCGATCCTGGTCCTCCGAGGGTCGTCGGTCGAGTGAGGAACCGGGCGCCCCGGGCCTCTTCGACGTTAGCTTCGATGTAGTGGACGCCCCGATCCTCTACCGGCCGATCGCAGCTCGATGGATCCTGTCTTCCTGCCCCGCTGGCGGATGCGCGGATGGCGGTCTGCCCGCCCGGCGACCGACGCGCCGTACCCCCCGTTGCGCACTGCCCGATTCAGCGTGGGGACCGTGGTGCTCGCTGTGCTGGCAACAGCCTGCCACGACGAAGCCACAGGCCCACGCACCGACGGCCCGGACGACGAAGCCGTTCCGGAGCTCGGCGCGGGCGCGAGCCTCCGCGGCCACCGCCCGTTCCCCGAGGACAACGCCTGGAACCGGGACGTCTCCCGAGCACCCGTAGACCCGCGCTCCGCCACGCTCATCGCGAGCTGCGGCTCGGGCGAACTCCACCCCGACTTCGGAACCACCTGGAACGGGGCGCCCAACGGCATCCCCTACGTGATCGTCGACCGGCACCAGCCCGGTGTACCCGTGACCTTCCGCTACGCCGACGAGAGCGACCCGGGCCCCTACCCCATCCCGCCCGACGCACCGATCGAAGGGGGCCGGGATTCAGACGGCGACCGGCACGTCCTGGTCCTCGACCGGGACGCGTGGGTGCTCTACGAGCTGTTCGACGCCCACCCGATCGACGGCGGCCGGAGCTGGCGCGCCGGCTCGGGCGCCATCTTCGACCTCTCGTCCAACGCGTTGCGCCCCGCGGGCTGGACCTCGGCCGACGCGGCGGGCCTCCCGATCCTCCCGGGCCTGGTGCGATTCGACGAGGTGGTGGAGCAGGGCGAGATCCGCCACGCTCTCCGCTTCACCTGCCCCCGGACGCGCCGGGCGTACGTGCACCCTGCGCGGCACTTCGCCAGCTCCTTCACCGACCCGGACCTGCCGCCGATGGGGATGCGCGTGAGGCTCCGGGCCGACTACCCCCTCGCCGGCTTTCCGTCCGAGGTCCAGGTCATCCTGGCGGCGCTCCAGCGGTACGGCATGATGCTGGCCGACAACGGCGGAGCCTGGTACGTCAGCGGTGCCCCGGACCCGCGGTGGGACGAGGGGAGCCTCGCGGAGTTGAAGCGCGTTCCGGCCAGCGCCTTCGAGGTGGTGGAGATGGGCGAGGTGTTCGGGCCCGGGGGGGCTTGACCCGGATCGTCCGCGGATCGGTATTGCGCGGAGGACGTCCCAGGGTGGAGAGCCCACGAAGGCCATCGCGCAGGACCGCTACGGCCGGCCCGGCCAGGTGCTGACGCTGCGGGACGTGGACGTGCCGGCTCCAGGAGAAGGCGAGGTGCGGGTCCGGGTCCACGCCGCGGCCATCCACCCGGGGGCCTGGATGGTCGTGACGGGGAGGCCTTATCTGCCACGGCCCATGTTCGCGGGGCTGTGCGGGCCGAAGAAGACCACTCCCGGCTTCGACGTGGCGGGCGTCGTGAAGGCGGTCGGGCGTGCGGTTGGCGGCCTGCGACCCGGAGACGCGGTCTTCGGCCGGTGCGACGGGAAACGCTTTCGCTCGACGTATCCGACATCACCGAGGCCCCCTCTGACGTCCACCCCCCGAGCGCTCGTTCTGGCCGTCCTACCTCGGCCTCCGGAACGTGTGATCTCCGGCTCCAGGCTCGGCCCAGCTCTGCGTGCGTGGCCTCGACGGGACGTTCCACGGGTCGTCGAGGATGTCGCCGAAGCGTCT
>JASFUL010000474.1:0-4681 GCA_050050315.1 Gemmatimonadota bacterium | reverse complement strand
GCGGGACCGCAGGACTATGCCCGGCTCTCGGCCCTCGGGAGCGAGATGGAGGAGGTGAACCCCTACGGGTGGCGCTTCCTGCGGCCCGTCCTGCGGCCCATCGTGGCCGGCATCATCTGGATCCTCGGCTTCCTGCACGACACCCTGCACATCGGCTACGGCTGGGTCCTCATCCTGTTCGGCGTGCTCATGCGGGTGGTCCTGTGGCCCTTCAACCAGAAGGCCATGCGCGCCCAGATGAGGAACATGCAGGTCCAGCCGATGCTGAAGGAGATCCAGGAGAAGTACAAAGACCAGCCCGAGCGGCTGCAAAAGGAGATGATGCGGCTCTACAAGGAGTACGGCTTCAACCCCGTTGCCGGGTGCCTGCCGATGCTCCTTCCGTGGCCGATCCTCATCGCGCTGTTCTTCGTGTTCCAGAACACGATCGAGCTGAGGGGCGTGGACTTCCTCTGGCTGCCGGACCTCTCGGCCAAGGACCCCTACTACATCCTCCCCGTGTTCCTGGCCATCTCCATGTTCCTCCTGCAGTTCATCAGCTACCGCTCGATGGACCAGGACAACCCCCAGATGAAGATGATGATGTGGTTCATGCCCCTCTTCATGGGCTTCATCTTCATGCGGTTCGCCGCGGGGCTGAACCTGTACTACGCGACGGCCAACATCGCGACCCTCCCGCAGCAGTTCTGGATCGCCAAGGAGCGGGTGAAGGCCAAGGAGCAGGGACCGGTCAAGCTCGACGGCGACTGAGTAACGGGGCGTCGGGGGCCTCCCGCGCCCCGGACGCCCCCGCCCCGGCAGGGGTCCCACCCATGGAAGACGACCTCCCCCGGCCCGACACCATCGTCGCGCTGTCGACGTCCCCCGGCGTGGGCGCGGTGGCGGTCGTCCGCCTCTCGGGCGCCGGCGCCCGGGACGTCCTGCGCGCGGTCGCTCCGGAGCTCTCCCGTCCGCTCGAGCCCCGGCGCCCGTCGCTGGCGCGGATCGTGGACCCCCGGGAGGAGCGCGTGGTGGACCGGGCCCTCGTGACGATCTTCCCGGGTCCCGCGAGCTACACTGGAGAGGACGTGGTGGAGATCTCGGGACACGGGGGCTGGCTGCCCCCCCGCCTGGTCCTGGAGGCGTGCATCGCGGCCGGCGCCCGGGAGGCGGAGCCGGGCGAGTTCACCCGGCGGGCCTACCTCAACGGCAAGCTCGATCTGGTGCAGGCCGAGGCGGTCGGAGATCTGGTGGAGGGGCGGAGCCTGGCGCTTCATCGGGCGGCGCTGCACCAGCTCGACGAGGGCCTCTCCCGCCGCCTGTCGGAGGTGCGCCGGCGCCTGGTGCACCTCGAGGCGCTGCTGGTGCACCACATCGACTTCCCGGAGGAGGACGAGCCCCCCGTGAGCGTGGAGGAGGTGGCTCGGGAGGCCGACCGTCTGGAGGCGGGCCTGGACCGCCTGCTGGCCACGGCGGCCGAAGGAGAGCTGCTGAGGGAAGGCGCCCTGACCGTCCTCGCCGGGCGGCCCAACGTGGGGAAGTCCAGCCTCTTCAACGCCCTTCTCGGGCGCGAGCGGGCGATCGTGACGGAAGTGCCGGGCACGACCCGCGACGCCCTGGAGGCCCTGATCTCCCTCGGTGGGTTCCCCTTCAGACTGGTCGACACCGCCGGCCTGCGCGATTCCGGGGAGCGCGTGGAGGTCCTCGGGATCGAGGTGGCCCGGCGCTATCTGGCGGCCGCGGACCTCGTGCTCTTCTGCGCCGAGGCCGGGCGGCCCCTCGCGGACGAGGAACGGCGCTTCCTGGACGCGGTCCGGGCGCCGGCCGTCCTCGTGCGGACGCGGAGCGACGAAGCCGCGGAATCGGGGGACCGGGAGGACCGGGGTGGCGGTGTGCACGGACCGGTCCCGGTGTCGGTGGTGACCGGCGAGGGGCTGGACCAGCTACGAACGCTCCTTCCGGAGCTGGTGTACGAGGGTCTCGTCGCGTCCCACGGCGACACGCCGGTGCTGACGCGCAGACGGCAGAGGCGGGGGGTCGAGGAGGCCAGGGGAGAGGTCGCGGCCTTCGCGCGGGCCCTGCGGGCGGGGGTGCCGGTGGAGGTCGCGAGCGCCCACTTGAAGCCGGCGGAGACGGCGCTCGAAGAAGTCCTCGGGGTGATCACGTCCGACGAGGTCCTGGACCACCTCTTCGCCACCTTCTGTATCGGGAAGTAGCCGGGAGTGCACCGGAGGGCCGATGGATCAGACGGACGTGAGCGAGCGAGGCTTCCGCATCCGGGGAAGGGTGCAGGGCGTCGGATTCCGTTGGTGGACCCGGTCGATGGCGGAGGAGCTCGGGTTGGCGGGGTCGGTCAAGAACCTGCGCGACGGCACCGTGGAGATCCGGGTCCGGGGTTCCGCGGACGCCGTGCGGACCTTCCGCGGGCGCCTCGGGAAGGGGCCACCGGGGGCTCGGGTCGACGACGTACGCGAAACCTCGTCGTCCCTCCCGTTGCCCGACGGTCGCTTCACGATCGCCTTCTAGAGCGAATACCGAACAAAACCCGAAAATTATGAAGTCCACCTACGACGTGCTCGTCATCGGTGGCGGGCACGCTGGGACGGAAGCGGCCGCCGCCGCCGCCCGTCTCGGATCGTCCACGCTGCTCGTGACGCCGGACCTGTCACGGGTCGGCCAGATGAGCTGCAATCCGGCCATCGGAGGCGTGGCGAAGGGCGTGGTCGTCCGCGAGATCGACGCCATGGGTGGCGTGATGGGCCGTGCGGCCGACGCGTGCCGGATCCAGTTCAGGATGCTGAACCGGAGGAAGGGGCCCGCCGTGTGGGGACCCCGGGTGCAGTGCGACCGGTCCCTGTATCCGCGAGCCGTCCGCCGCATCCTCGGCGAGCTGTCGGAGCTCGACCTCTTCCAGGCCCTCGTGACCGAGTTGATCACGGTGGGCGGCCGGGTGGCCGGCGTCCGGGCGCGAGGTGGGGTCGAGTTCCGGGCCAGGGCCGTGGTGCTGACCGCGGGGACCTTCCTGCGGGGTCGGATCCACGTGGGCCGGGGGGAGGGAATCGGAGCGGGACGGGCCGGGGAGGCGCCCTCGGTGGAGCTCGCCGAGGCCCTCGAGGGGATGGGGATGGAGATCGGCCGCTTCAAGACGGGGACGCCGCCCCGGATCGACGGTCGAACGGTCCACCTGGAGAGGCTCGAGCGGCAGGACGGCGAGGAGGGCGATTTCCGGTTCAGCGCGTACCACCGGGAGGAGATTCCCGAGCAGCGGCCTTGCTGGATCGCCTGGACCGGTCCCGCGTTACGCGACGTCGTCGAATCGAACCTGGAGCGGAGCGCCCTGTACGGGGGGGAGATCTCCGGGCGAGGACCGCGGTACTGCCCCTCCATCGAGGACAAGGTCGTCCGGTTTCCGGACGCGCCTCGACACCAGGTCTTCCTCGAGCCCGAAGGGCTCGGCACGACCGAGCTGTACGTGAACGGACTCTCCACGTCGCTCCCCGCGGACGTGCAGCTCGAGTTCCTGCGCAGCATCTCCGGGCTCGAGGACGTGCGCATGACACGGCCCGGATACGCCATCGAGTACGACTACTTCCCCCCGCACCAGCTCCGCTCGACGCTGGCCGTGCGTGAGGTTCCGGGGCTCTTCTTCGCGGGCCAGATCAACGGGACGACGGGGTACGAGGAGGCGGCCGGCCAGGGTCTGATGGCGGGGGTGAACGCGGCCCTCGAGGTGCAGGGTCGGGACGGCCTGGTGCTCGGACGGGACGAGGCGTACGTGGGGGTGATGATCGACGACCTCGTGACCCGCGGAGTGGACGAGCCTTACAGGCTTTTCACATCGCGGGCCGAATTCCGGCTCCTGCTGCGACAGGATAACGCCGTGGGGCGGCTGGGACCGAAGGCTCGTACCCTGGGCCTCTTGACGTCACCGCAGATCGAGGCCCTCGAGCGGCGGCTCGAGCACGAGCGGTCGGTGCGTGGCTGGTTCCGGGACACGGCGCTGGCTCCCGACGTGGCCAACCCGGCCCTGGAGCGACAGGAGTCGAGTCCCATCGAGGAACCCACGCGGGCGGTCGACCTGCTCCGGCGGCCGGAGGTGTCGGGACGGTCGTTGGCGGCCGTGGGCGGAGCGCCGTTCCTCGACGACGGCGCCGCCGACGCCCTCGCGGCCGTGGAGGTCGAGCTCAAGTACGAAGGGTACGTGCGCAAGGAAGCCGAGCGCGCGCGGCGGCTCAGGGAGCGCGAGAGCTTCGGACTCCCGGAAGGGCTGGAGTACCGGCGGCTCGAGAGCCTCTCGGCGGAGGCTCGGGAGAAGCTCTCCCGGGTGCGACCCAGCACGTTGGCCCAGGCCGGCCGGGTGCCCGGCGTGACGCCGGCCGATCTGCAGAACCTCCTGATGGAGGTCCGGCGGGCGCGTCGGAACGGCGCGGCCGAGGGAGGCTGACGGTTCACGCTGGCCTCTCCGGTGCCCTCCGCGTCGAGCGCGGGACACGCTCGGAGGACCCCGGCCGGCGGGTGTTCCACGTGGAACATGTCATCCAGAGGTCGAAGGGCGTCGTTCCACGTGGAACAACGGCATCCCGGGCCGGTCCGCGCCGGGGTCGTGGGGGTGACGGGAGTCGTGGGGCCAGCAGGGACGATGGACGGAAGCGAGGGCCAGCGACGCTCGGTCGCTCCGGGCTGCCGTGGGCCACACGGTTCG
>JASFUL010000473.1:0-4684 GCA_050050315.1 Gemmatimonadota bacterium | reverse complement strand
CTCCCGGCGGCGCTGGACGACCTGGTAGGCCAGCACGCCGTACAGCCCCAGCGACGACAGGAGGAGCGCAACCGCAGCGAAGAGGCCGAGGGCTCCGGTGATCCTGCGGGTGAACGAGATGGATCCGGCCACCACGTCCTCCATGGGCCGCGGCTCGGCAAGCGGGACGTTGGGGTCGAGGCTGCGGAGCGCTTCGCGGAGGGGCGCGACCAGCGCCGAGGGCGGCCCCACCGACCGGACCGCCAGGCGGAGGCTCCAGGGGACCCGCTGGGAGAGGGGGAAGTACATCGTCATGGGCATGTCGCTTGCCAGCCCCTGCAGCCGCACGTCTCCTACCACGCCGACGATCTGGTAGGTCGCCACCTCGTCTCCGGCATCGACGGCCAGAATCCGGCCCACGACGTCCCCCTCCGGGAAGAGCGTCTCGGCAAGCACCCGGTTGACCGTCACCACCTGGGGTGTGTCCCTCCGGTCGCCCTCGCCCGGACCGCGACCGGCCAACAAGGGAATGCCCAGGGTCTCGAAGTAGCGGGGCGTGACGATGAGCTGGTAGGCCAGCCGGGCCTCGGAGGCGTCCACGGGCGGCTCGTCGGGATTCCACGCCGCGACGTTGCCCCCGCCGTCCCGGATGGGCAGATGGCTGGCCAGCGCCGCCGAGCGGACTCCCGGGAGCCCCTCGGCGCGTTCGAGGAACGCCTCGAAGAAGCGGCGACCCGCCTCCGGCTCCTGGAACTCGCCCCGGGGGAGGCCGATCTCGGCCGTCAGCAGACCCTCCGTCCGGAAGCCGAGATCCACCGCCCGCAGGCGGAGGAAGCTCCGGCCCAACAGACCGGCACCCACGAGGATCACGACCGAGAGCGCCACCTGGAGCACCACGAGCCCGGCCCGGAAGCGACTGCCTCCGCGGCTCGCTCCCGACCGGGCCCCGCTACGCAGGTGGCCGGCGACGTCGGCGCCGGCGGCCGCGAGGGCGGGAGCCACTCCGAAGAAGAGGACCGTCACGAGGGACAATCCGAGGCCGAAGAGGAGCACGGCCGGCTGGATCCGACCCGCGTCGATGCCCACGCTCGTGAGCGGCGTGGCCGACACCAGCGTCCGCTGCAGCGCCACGGCCAGCCCGGTCCCGACCGCGCCGGCCGCCAGCGCCAGGACCAGGTTCTCGGTCACGAGCATCCGGACGATGCGCCCCCGACCGGCGCCCAGGGCGGCCCGCACCGCCAGCTCCGTCTCGCGCACCGACCCCCGGGCCAGGAGCAGGTTCGCGACGTTCCCGGCGGCGATCAGCAGGAGCAGCACGACGGCCGCGCCGAGCAGCGCAAATACCGGCCCGAGATCCTCGGTGATCGTCTCCTGCATGCCGGTCAGCACCATCCCCTTGTCGCGGTTCGACTCGGGGTACTCCTCGGCCAGGCGGGCCATGATGCCGTCCACCTCGGCCTGGGCGGACTCGAGCGAGACGTCGGGGGCGAGTCGACCGACGATCAGCCAGTTGTGGAACTGCCGAGCGCCCGCGAACGGCCCGCCGCGAACCATGGGCGCCCACAGCTCGGCCTGGTTGACGAAGCGGAACCCGGCCGGCAGCACGCCCACGACCGTGGCGGGCTGCCCCTCGACCGTGAGCGTGGATCCCACGACGTCCCGCGAGCTCCCGAAGCGCCGCTCCCACAGCCGGTGGCTCAGCACCACCACGAACGGCGCCCCCGGCTCGCCCTCCTCGGGCCGGAAGCCGCGGCCGACGACCGGCTCCGCGCCGAGTTCCTCGAACAGCCCCGGGGTGGCCCACCCGGCGGGGAGCAGCTCGGCGCCCTCCGGCCCCGTGATCGTCGCGTCGACGTCGAACGGCGTCAGCGCGTGGAGGGCCGCGAACGATCCGGCTTCGGCTCGCATGTCGTAGAAATCCGGGGCCGAGCTCGTGGTGTTGACCGCGCCCCCGGGCCAGAGGGTGCGGCCCAGCACCAGCCGGTCGGGCTCCGGGTACGGCAGCGCCTGGAAGCGCGCCAGGTTCACCACGCTGAACATGGCCGTCACGGCCCCGATGGCGAGACCGAGCGTCAGGATCACCACTACCGAGAACCCGGGTCGAGCCAGGGCCGACCGCACCGCCTTCCCGAAGTCCCGTCCGAGGTCGCGCATCGCTCCGCTCATCCCACCCCTCCTCGCGTTCGTCGTCGCCTCGCCCGCCCGGTCCGCCGCCAGCCAGGCCGGGATCGTCGTCATCTGCCTCGCGTACCAGAGCGCGGCCCGGACCCGGCCGTCGCGCCGCGCCCGGCGGGCATGGTTCTCCGCCAGGTCGCCCAGGATCTCGTCCCGCTCGGCTCCGTGGACGAGCAGCGCCGCGAGCCGGGCCAGCGGGCGCGGCACCGGGGGTCCGCCCGGAGAGGCCGCGCCGGCAGGCTCCTCGCCCCCCCGCCGCTCTCCGGGCTCGGCGCGGTCCCGGGGGTAGGTGCGGTCCGGAGGCTCGGTGCGGTCGGACCCGTCCTTCATCCTCCGGCCTCCTCGAGCCGCTCCTCGATGCCCCGTGTCATCGCGGTCCACTCGTCCCGGGCCTGGCGCAGCGCCGCCAGCCCCTCCCGGCCGATCCGGTAGTAGCGCTTCGGACGTCCGCCCCGGTCCGGCGTGGTCTCGCCCTTCCGGGAGCTCAGCAGGCCCTTCCGCTCGAGTCGCCGCAACGCCACGTAGACCGCCCCGCCGGCGGCGGTACGCCCGGTCCGCTCCTCGATCTCGCGCACGATGGCCGCGCCGTAGGCGTCGGTGTCGAGGCGGACCACGGCCAGCAGCACGAGCTTCTCGAATTCGCCGATCGATTCACGTGACACGAGCAGTGCCTCCCTGGGATCCGGTCCGGGCGGTGGCGCGAGCCACGACCCAGACCTCGGCGCCGTCGACCGGGGCGCGGACCGCGCCGGCGTTCGCACGCCGCCGCCGGTGTCCGGGTGCGTCCCCCGAGCCAGGCGGGGCTTCGTCGCCGGTCCCGGCTCGCGGGGGGCCGCGGACGCCTCCCGCAGCCCGCCTCGGGCCGCCGCCGGGGGTCGGTCCCGACGTTGTTAGGTTGCCTACCCCAATGAGACGCCGTTCGGACCGCGGATGTTTCAGGGCGTCCCTTCCTCCACCTGCCACACGGTGTCCAGCACGGTCCCGTCCACCCAGTTCACCACCGCCACCGGCCGGTCCGTCACCCGGGGCGGCTGGGGCGGCCCGCCCACCATCCCCTCGACCTCCGCCTTGATCTCGGCCAGCGGACGCACCGGCAGGTCGGAGCCGCCCACCGCGTCGAGCAGGTCCTCCCGGCGCGGGTTGATGGCCACGCCCCTCTCGGTCACGATCACGTCGATCAGCTCCGAGGGGCCGCACACCGTGGTCACCTCGTCCACGATCACGGGGATGCGGTCGCGGAAGGACGGGACGGCCAGGATCGTGCACCCGCTGAAGAGGCAGTTCTGCCACCCGCCGATGCCGTGCAGCATGAGCCCGTCGGAATGGGTCACGACGTTGGCGCGGAAGTCCAGGTCGACCTCCGTGGCGCCCAGGACCACCGCGTCGACCATCGAGGCGAAGTTGCCCTTCCCGTGCCAGTTGTAGCTGGTGAAGGGCGAGGTGGGGACGTGGCGCGGGTCGGAGGCGATGGACTCGACCGCCGCCAGGTCGAAGGTCTGGCCGTCCAGGATGTAGTCGGTGAGACCCTCCCGGAGGAGCTCCACCAGGTAGGTGGTCGAGCCGCCCCGGACGAAGCGCGCCTTCACGCCGGCCTCGCGCATCATCGCCCTCAGGTACTGCACGAACGCCAGCGCGATACCGCCGGCGCCGGCCTGGAAGGAGAATCCGTCCCGCATGATGCCCGCGTCCCGCAGGAAGCGCGCGACGTACTCGGCGATGAGCTGGCGATCGGGGCTACGGGTGATGCGGGTGGTGCCCGAGACGATGCGCTCCGGGTCGCCGATCGAGTCGACCTCCACCACGAAGTCCACGTCGTTCCCCGCGATCTGCCAGGGGACGCAGGGGAAGGGGACGAGGTGGTCGGTGACGACGATCACCCGGTCGGCGTAGAGCGAGTCGGCGAGGGCGAAGCCCAGCGAGCCGCACGCCGACGGGCCGTGGGAGCCGTTGGCGTTGCCGAACGGGTCCGCCGTGGGCGCCGCGATCACGGCGACGTCGACGTGGACCTCGCCGTCCTGGATCGCCTGCCAGCGCCCGCCGTGGGAGCGGAGCACCCCCAGGCCGGCCATCCCTCCCCGGGAGGCGAAGTCGCCCAGGGGCCCGTTCATGCTCCCCTCGATGTGGTGGACGACGCCCTGCTTCATCAGGTCGACCACAGGCTCCTGGCACGGAAACGAGGCCGACGGGAACCACCGGAGGTCCCGCACGCCCATCTCCGCGGCCGTCCGGAGCGCCGCCACGGCCATCCGGTCGCCGTCCCGGAGGTGGTGGTGCGTGGAGAGGGTCATCCCGTCCCGGAGCCCCGCCGCCTCGAGGGCGGAGCGCAGGTCGGGGAGCCGTTTGTCGCCTTCGACCGGGTAGTCCGCGCAGCTCCGCAGCGGCGGCCCGTGCTTGCGCCCCCCGGGCGGGCTCGCCCCCACCCCGGCGTACGGCCTCCGCCCCTCGCCGTTCACGACCGTGGGCACCCGCCGTCCCGCCGCGTTCTCCACGAGCTCGTCCGCCGCCGGCCCCCGGACCCAGGGGGCCCGGG
>JASFUL010000472.1:0-4688 GCA_050050315.1 Gemmatimonadota bacterium | reverse complement strand
GGCTCCGCAGGCGGTCTCTCGTGGTCATCGGGGGTCCGACGGCGGGGGACGACGGCCCGGCGCGTGCGCCGACCCGGGGAACCTGGCGTCCTCTCCGGGGGATTCCAGCCTGCACCCTTCCCGCGTCACCCTCCCACCTCGACACCTCCCATGGCCGATCCCCGCCCCATCGATGAACGCGGCTACGCCCGTCCCGAGATCCTCGTCTCGACCGACTGGGTGGCCGACCACCTCGACGACGACGACGTCGTGCTGATGGAGAGCAACGAGGACGTCCTCCTCTACGACATCGGCCACGTCCCCGGCGCCGTGAAGATCGACTGGGTCACCGAGCTCAACGACCCGCTGACCCGCGACTACCTGGACGCGACCCGGATGCAGGAGCTCCTCCGGTCGAAGGGCGTGGACGAAGGGGACACCATCGTCCTGTACGGGGACAAGGACAACTGGTGGGCCACGTACGCGCTGTGGGTCTTCCGGCTCTTCGGGATCGGGAAGCTGCGCATCATGGACGGGGGGCGGGCCCGTTGGCTCGCGGAGGGGCGCCCCACCAGCGAGGAGGTGCCCACGCCGGAGGCCGGCGACATCGTGGTCGCCTCGCGCGACGACACCGCCATCCGGGCCTTCCGCGACGACGTGATGGCCCACCTCGAGGCCGGCGGACAGCTCGTCGACGTCCGGAGCCCGGAGGAGTTCCGGGGCGAGCGCATGCACATGCCGGACTATCCGAACGAGGGGGCCCTCCGGGGCGGCCACATCCCGGGCGCGCGAAACGTGCCGTGGAGCCGGGCGGTGGACCCGGAGACGCACCTCTTCCGGGACGCGGAAGAGCTCCGGCGCATCTACCGGGAGGAGGAAGGGTTGGAGCCCTCCGAGGAGACGGTCGCGTACTGCCGGATCGGCGAGCGGTCGTCCCACACGTGGTTCGTCCTGACGTACCTCCTCGGCTTCGAGAACGTGCGGAACTACGACGGGTCGTGGACCGAATGGGGTAACCTGGTACGGGCGCCGATCGAGCGTTGAGGCCGCCCGGAGGAGGCCCCCACGCCGGACTGCCACGACCGCCCCGGCACCCGCGTGGAGCCGGGGCGGTCGCGTGCGGTCGGGACCCGCGGCAGGCGGGAGCGGAGGTCGCGGGAGCCGAAGCTAGAAGTCGTCGCCCCAGTCGTCGTCGCCCCAATCCTCGTCGTCCTCGTCGTCCCAGTCCTCGTCCTCGTCGTCCCAATCCTCGTCGTCCTCGTCGTCCTCCCAATCGTCGTCGTCCTCGTCGTCCTCCCAATCCTCGTCCTCCCAACCCTCGTCGTCGTCGAGGCCCTCGCCGTTCAGGGCGGCGAGACGGCCCTCCTCGTTCCAGATCGACCTCTCGAACATCCTGGATCTCCTGATCGGTGGAAGGGGTCCTTCCCGGGTTCCGGCGGGGACCTGCGGCGCGTCACCGGCCAAGGTCGGGAGCGCGCGAGGCGAAGTCAAGCCGTCCGTTTCCGGTGCCCCGGGGAGGGTCCCACGCAACCCCTGACGGGTCTGACGCGTCCAACGAGAGACGGCGGGAAAGGGCGCCTGCCGCACGGTCCAGGAAACGAGGAGGAGGGAGGGAGATGGCTCGTCTGGGGACGGACGTCCGGGCATTGGCGTGCGTGGTGGCGGGGGGCGCGGTCAGCGTCCTGGTGACGATGGCGGCGCTGGCGGCCCGGGAGGCCCCGGGGGTCGCGGAGGTCGCGGTGGAGCAGCCGGTCTCCGTGTGCGACCGGTCCGACGGTCCCAGCGTGGTGGTCAGCCTGAAGGACGGGGCGCGGGACGGACGGGTCTCGGCGATCGCCGTGACCCGCGGTGCGTGCCTCCGGGTCGAAAGGGCGGCACAGGCCGAATACCGGGCCCAGTTGGAGCGGACCCGCGCGCGACTCCAGAGGTCCCGGGCGCGGCTCGAGCGGGAATCGGCCCGCCTGTCGCGGGAATCGGCTCGCCTGGAGCGCAGCGGGCGCTCGGTGGAGCGCGACGCGGCCGATCTCCAGGTCCTCGTGAGGCAGAACGTCCAGGCCGACCTCGAGCGCGAGATGGCGCGGCTCGAGCGCGAGATGCGCGACATGGAGAGGAACCTGCGTAGCGTCCGCGAGGGCGGCGGCGACGGCTAGGAGCCGTCGCCGAGGGGCCGGAGGGGCTGTTCCTCCTCGGTTCCACCCCCGGCCGCCTCCACCTGGTAGAGGGCCCGCGGCTCGAGCTGGAAGGTCACGTGCTCGATCCCGTGGGCCGAGGCGCGCTCCCGGATGGCGTCCAGCACCGACCTGAAGCGGGCCGGATCGTCGATGACACCGTGTCCGCTCAGCGCCACGAAGCCGCTGGTGAGCGTCCAGACGTGAAGGTCGTGGACGTCGTGTAGATCGTCGACGGCCTCGAGGTCGCCGAGCACCTGCTGCACGTCGATGTGGGAGGGGGCGGCCTCCAGGAGCACGTCCGCCGCCTCCCGGACGAGTCGCCACGCGCTGAGGAGGATCAGCAGCGCGATCACGACGGAGACCAGCGGGTCCACCGGGGTCCAGCCGGTCGTGAGGATCACCACGCCCGCCACGATCGCGCCCGCCGAGCCCAGCAGGTCGCCCAGGACGTGGAGGTAGGCGCCCTTCACGTTGAGGTTTCCGTGGCTGTGGGTGTGGAGCAGGCGGGCCGCCACCAGGTTCACCACCAGGCCCGCCGCGGCGACGCCGAGCAGGACCGGACCGTCCACGTCCACCGGCTCCCGGAGCCGCCCCCACGCCTCCCACACGATGAGCCCGGAGATGACGAGCAGCGTGGCGCCGTTGGCCAGCGCCGCCAGGATCTCCAGGCGCACCCATCCGTACGTCTTCTCCGCGCTCGGGGGCTTCTGCGCCCACCGCATGGCCACGAGCGCGAGGGCGATGGAGCCGGCGTCGGTGAACATGTGCCCCGCGTCGGCCAGCAGCGCCAGCGAGTCGGCCAGGAGCCCCCCCACCACCTCGGCGAGCATGAAGCCGGCCGTGAGCACGAACACCCAGCGGAGGCGCCCCCGCTCGGCCCCGCGCCGGAGCATCCCGGGCGCCTCCGGTCCATGCTCGTGGGCGTGCTCTCCGTCTCCTCCGCCCCGCTCGCCGTCCACGGCCCTAGGTCTCCGCGTTCGCTGGCTGTCCGGGCGACCGTTCCCCGGCCTCGTCGCCCTCCTCTCCGGCCCCGCCTCGGCCCAGGGCGCGCTCGAGGATGATGGGTCCGGCCAGGATGTTGCCGAGGATCACCGCCATCCCCAGCGCCACCACGCCCGCGCCGACGTCCGGGAACGATTCCTCGATCAGGATCACGAGCCCGAGCGTCACGCCGCCCTGGGAGAGCAGCCCCTGCCACGCCCGCTCCCGCACCACGGGCTGGGCGCCCGCCCACTTCGTCCCGTATCGCGCGCCGAGCCAGGTGAGCAGCAGACGGGCCCCGAAGATGACGAGGGCGGCGAGCCAGAACTCGCGGACGGCGCCGAGATCGAGGCTGGCGCCCGCGATGGCGAAGAAGAAGGCGAAGATCACCACCGACACCGACTCGATGCCGCGGATCATCCGGTCGCCGGCCGGCGAGAGGTTCTCGATGACGAAGCCGGCCGCGACGCCGGTGAGCAGCAACTCGACGTGGAGCCGGTGGGAGATCACCACGATGGCGTAGGCGAACAGGAAGGTGGCAAGCGGCGGCCGGGGCGATCCCGTGTCGTCGCCGAGGTAGAGCGAGAAGAGCCAGCCGAGGAGGGCCCCGACCACGAGGGCGCCGCCCACGTGCTGCGCCAGCTCGAGGAAGACGTGGGCGCTGAACGCCTCGGCGGGGTCGACGAGGGGGCCCACGAGGGCCATGGTCAGCGTGAAGAGGACGATGACCAGGACGTCCTTCACGATCGTGATGCCGAGGATCACGTCGGCCAGCGGCCCCTTCGACCCCGTGTCCTCGATGACCGCCACCGTGAGGTCCGGCGACGAGTTCGCCGACCACACCCCCAGCAGCAACGCCACCCCGACCGTGGCGGAGAACGGCAGGCCCGCCAGGAACGGGAGCAGCGGCCGGATCCCGATGATGACCGCCGTCATCCCCACCCCCACGACGACGGTCACCGTCAGCGTCACGAGGGCGATCGTCTTCGCCCGCGGGCGGAGAGCCTCGATCTTGAGCTCGCCGCCCGCCAGCAGGGCGATCAGCGCCAGGGCGAACTCGTCGATCAGACGCAGGTCCTCCACCGCCTCCGCCGGCAGGATGCCGAGGATCGACGGGCCCGCCAGCATCCCGACCACGAGGAACCCGGTGAGCCGGGGGAGCCCGGTGCTCGCCGCCAGGCGGCCCGCCACCGAGGCGACCAGGAGCACGAAGCCGGTGAGGATCGTGATCCGCCCACCCTGGAAGAAGCGGGGGCTGGCCGACATGCTCAGGTACGTCACTCCGAAGAGGAGCAGGAGCGTGAAGCCGAGCTGCACGACCTGCACCGTCACGGAGGGGCGCTCGAACGGGCGGCGGGAGGAGGAGTCGGACATGGCGACCCAAGCTAGCACCGTGGTGGGACGAGGCTCAAACGCCCCGGCGGCCGCCCCGGCCGTCCTCGGACCGCTCTCGGTGGGGCTCGCGCTCGCCCTCGGCGCGTGCGGGCGGCCGCCGGCAGACCCGGTGGCGAGACCGGGTGCGGGCGAGCGGTCGGTCGTCCTCGATGTGGACTCCGA
>JASFUL010000471.1:0-4720 GCA_050050315.1 Gemmatimonadota bacterium | reverse complement strand
CGGACGGTGAGCTCGGCCGGACTGCCCCAGACGGACGATTCCTGGAAGCTCTACCAGGTGGTCATCACGCCGGGCTCCCCGCTCGTGGGCACCACGTTGCAGGCGGGGGAGTTCCGGGCCCGCTACAACGCCGTCGTCCTGGCCGTGCAGCGGCGAGGCACGGAGCCGCGCACCAGCATCGGAGAGGCGACCCTACGGCCCGGGGACACCCTGCTCCTCGAGGCGAGCCTGGGATTCGGGCGGGCCCACCGGGAGTCGTCGGACTTCCTCGTGGTCCAGCCCATCGAGGGGACGGTGCCTCGCCGCTCGGGCCGGGGAAGGAGGGCCGTGGGCATCCTCGTCGCCATGGTCGCCGCCGCCGCGTTGGGACTCGTGGCGCTCCCCATCGCCGCGCCGGCCGCGGGGCTCCTCATGATCCTGACCGGGTGCGTGGACGCCGGAGAGGCACGGCGCTCGGTGGACTGGTCGGTGTTGGTCGCCATCGGGTCGGCCATCGGTCTCGCCGGGGCGCTCGAGGTCAGCGGGGGGGCTGCGATCCTGGGAGACGGCGTCACCGCGCTGGGGGATCATGCTGGGAAGTGGGGCCTCCTCCTCGGGGTCTTCATCGGGACGGTCCTCCTCACGGAGCTCGTCATCAACCAGGCCGCCGCGGCCCTGGTCTTCCCCATCGTCGTGGCGGTGGCGGGGACCGCGGGGCTGGACCCACGCCCGCTGATCCTGACGGCCACCGTCGCCGCGTCCCTCTCCTTCTCGACACCCCTGAACTACCAGACCAACCTCATGGTCTACGGCCCCGGCAGGTACCACTTCTCCGACTTCACCCGGACCGGACTCCCCCTCCAGCTCCTGCTCGGCGTGGTGGCGGTGACGGTGATCCGCTTCGTGTGGCCCCTCTGAGTCGATGCTCCAAGGAGGGGCCCTTGCAGATCGACGACTCAAGACGATGGGATGACGCAATATGGATGTGCAGCCGAGGGAGCCGCGCGCCTGCAGCGCGGTGGGTGTGGACACCGAGGGGGTGACGCACGTGCCGGGGGTCGTAGAGGGGGCGAGTGAGAACGCCGAGGCCGGCGAGACCCTGCTCCGTGACCTGGTGGATCGAGGGGTGAGGCCGGGCCACCTGCCGAAGGACCGGCATGCCAAGCAGCTCTGGGGCCTCGAGGCCCACCTGGACGAGCAGGACCCGGCCGCCGAGATGCGGAAGGCCGGCTGACTCATGCGCACCCCAGGGACTCCACTACTCCAACCTTCAACTGCGAACGGGACACCTTGGGCCTGGGAGGTCGTCACCCGCTTCGTGAGCGACGAGTGCCCGCTCATGGCGGCGGCCATCTCGTACTATACGGTCTTCGCGATGCCGCCTCTCCTCGCGCTGCTCGCGCTTCTGGCCGGGAAGGTCCTGGCTCCGGCGGAGCTCCAGGCCCTCCTGTTCGACCAGGTGACCTCCCTGGCAGGTGCCCGCAGCGCCGGGCAGATCATCGAGGTGGTGCAGAATGTGTCACGACCCGACCTGGGCGGGCCGGCCGCGGTCGTCGGCCTCGTGGCCATGATCTTCGGCGCCACCAGCGCGTTCGTACACCTTCAGAGAGCGATGAACCGAGTCTGGGGTGTGGCACCGGACCCCCGGCGCGGCGACGTCCGGACGTTCATGGTCAAGCGTGTGGTCTCGCTCTTCATGATCATGGTCGTGGGCGTGTTGATCCTCTTCCTGGTGACGGTGAGTGCGTTGCTGTCGGTATTCCACAGCGCCATCCGGTACTACGCGCCACCCGCGCTGGCGACGGGCGCACTCCCGTTGGCCGACGCAATCACGTCCCTGGTGGTCATCACGGGGCTGTTCACCGCCATGATGCGCAACGTGCCGGATGCGGTGATCCGATGGCGCGACGCTCTCGCCGGGGGCGTCTTCGGCGGCGTCCTCTTCACCCTGGGCAAGCTGGCCATCGGGTACTACCTGGGCCGCAGCGATCTCGCGAGCATCTACGGGGCCGCGGGGTCGCTGGCAGTGGCGCTCTTCTGGGTGTACTACAGCGCCGGCATCCTGCTCCTGGGCACCGAGTTCACCAGGGCCTGGGCGTGCCGCGGGGGGGCATCGGTGGAGCCGAAACGAGGGGCGGTGCGTGTAGAGTGGCGAGTGCGGCCGAAGGACGACGCCCACACACCAGGGAGCAGCACCCATTCCATGGAGGCAGGATGAACGCGTTGAAGAGAGGACTGATCGGCGCGGGCGTCCTGCTCGGACTGTGTCTCGGTGCCCTCGTCGGGCTCCCGTTCCTGTTCGAGGGCCGCGTCGCCGAGCGGGTTCACACGGAGGTCGGGAGCGCGCTGGACGCGAAGGTGGAGTGGAGCGGCGTCGGGCTGACGTTCTTCAGGGACTTCCCGAACCTGACCCTGAGGCTGGACGACCTCACGGCCGTGGGGCACGCCCCCTTCGCCGGAGATACCCTCCTGTCCATGAACGGCTTTCGCCTCGTGTTCGACGCGGGAAGCCTCATCGGTGGGCTCAGAGGGACCCGGCCGTTCCTGATCCGATCCGTCCAGCTCGAAGAACCGGCGGTGCACCTGAAGGTCCTCGACGACGGTGCGGCCAACTGGGACATCGTGAGGAGAGACACCGCGGCGGCCGGCCCGGTCGGCCCCACGTCGGGGAGCATGAGCGTCGAACTGCGGAGCCTCGCCGTCCGGGGCGGCAGGCTCCTGCTGCAGAACGCGGAGGCGGGACTGTACGCTTCGTTGGCGGGGCTTCGGCTGGACCTCGGGGGTGACTTCTCCAGGGACCGGTTCGTCGTGCAGACCCGCACCCATGCCAACGCCGCGACCCTGCGTTTCGCGGGAATGCCGTACCTGGACGAGGTGACCCTGGACTTCGCGGCCGACCTGGACGCGGACATGGCGAACCGGCGCGTGTCTTTCGCGGAGAACGAGCTTCGCCTGAACGAGTTGGTGCTGAACTTCTCCGGAAACGCCGCCCGCACCGGCGACAACCTCGCGCTGGACGTGACCTTCGCGGCCCCCCGCGCCGACTTCTCCCAGGCCCTGTCCCTCGTGCCCGTGGTGTACGCGCACGATTTCGAGTCACTGGAGACGTCTGGCTCGTTCTCCCTCGAGGGGCGCGTGAACGGTGAATGGGGGGACGATGCGTTTCCGGCCTTCGCCATGAGCGCCGACGTCGCCGACGGTATGTTCCGCTATCCGGACCTCCCCCTGCCGGCGCGCGGCATCGCGTTCCACCTGGCCCTGGACAACCCCGGTGGGGACGTGGACAGCACGGTGGTGCGGGTGGAGGGCTTCCACCTCCGCATCGGCGACGAGCCCGTCGTCGGGTCGCTGGCGCTGCGCACGCCGCTCTCGGACCCCGACGTCGATCTTCTCGTCGAGGGGACCGTGAACCTCGCCGACGTCGCCCGCACGGTGAAGCTCGACGGTGTCGACGAGTTGTCGGGGGTGGTGCGCGTGGACGCCGCGGTCCGGGCACGCCTTTCCGACGTCGACGCCCGCCGCTACGAGCGGGTCGCCGCGCGCGGAATCGTGGTGGCGGAGGACGTGAACGTCCGCACGGAGGGCCTGCCGCACGCCATCGCGGTGCAGGCGGCGACCCTCGACCTCACGCCACGGCGCGCGGAGGTGACGTCCCTCCAGATGCGGCTCGGCAGCAGCGATGTCCAGGCGACCGGTTGGTTGGACAACGTCCTCGCCTACGTCCTGCGGGGCGAGGATCTGCGCGGAAGCGCGGAATTCACCAGCCAGCGCGTCGATCTGGACGAGTGGAGGTCCGAGGAGAACTTCGAGCTCATCCCGGTCCCGGCCGGCATCGACCTGGCGCTCGATGGGACCGTCACCCGGCTCACGTTCGCCGGGCTGGACATGGCTGAAGCACGGGGGAGCCTCCAGCTGAAGGATCGCCGGCTGACCCTGGACGACTTCACGATGCGGACCCTCGGTGGCCGCGTCGACGCGAGCGGCTTCTACGAGACCGGCGACCCCCGCAAGCCGACGTTCGGCATGAGCGTGGCACTCGACAGCCTGGACATTGCCGGCACGGCCGCCGCCCTCCAGACGGTCCGAATGCTCGCTCCCGTGGCACGCTTCGCCCGGGGCGCCTTTTCCGCCGAGCTCGATCTGGCCGGCGCGCTCGGGGAGGGCATGGCGCCGCTCCTCGACGCCCTGAACGGACGTGGCTCGCTCGTGACCACCACCCTCGCCGTGGAGGGATTCCCCGCGCTGGCGCGGCTGGCCGAGGCGCTGAGCCTGCCGCGACTGGCGAATCCGACTTTCAACGCGGTCCGCTCGTACATCGAGGTCCGGGACGGGAGGCTGCACGTACGCCCGTTCCAGGTGGGACTGGGGGACCTCCGCATGGCGGTGTCCGGCTCGAACGGGGTGGACCAGACGCTGGACTACGAACTGACCCTCGCTCTGCCCAGGTCCGCTCTGGGGGAGGGAGCCGACCAGGCCATGCGTGCCCTCATCGCCAAGGCCGGGCGTTCCGGTCTGGATCTGGAGGGTGCGGACTCCGTCGAGGTGAGGGTCGGGCTGACCGGCACCGTGACGGATCCGTCCGTGCAGACCGATTTCCGGGGCATGATCACCTCCGCGGGAGACGAGGTCCGCACATCGGCGGGGCGCGCTGTGGCGCAGCGCGTCACCTCGGTGGAGGAACGAGTGGATTCGACCAGGGAGGACGCCCTCCGGCGGGCTCGGGCTGCGGCCGACAGCATCG
>JASFUL010000470.1:0-4752 GCA_050050315.1 Gemmatimonadota bacterium | reverse complement strand
GGGGATTCCGCCCGGCGATCCCCTGCACCGCCTCGCGCATGATGGGGCGGAGGTCCTTGATCTCGCTCGTCTCGGCGGCCTTGAGCAGCGTCGGGAGGGCCGCGCCGCGCAGGTGACTCAGAAACGCGCTGAGCTCGGCGGGAGAGGGGCGGATGGTCCCGTCCTCCAGCGACCGCACCAGCTCGTCCATGGACTCCGGAGCGCTGATGGCGTCCACGAGCGCGCGGGCCTCGTCGAGACGAGCCTCGTCGAAGGCGTCCTCACTCGACTCGAGCCGACGCACCTCCTCCAGCACGTCGCGAGCGGCCTCGAGCTCGCCGCGACTGAGGAAGTTCGGGAGTAGCTGCTGGAAGATCCCCAGGATCTCGCTCTGGCGCTCCCTGTGCCGAGGCTCCTCGAGGCGGTCGAAGAGGGCGGAGAGGACGTCCGACCTGAGATCGCGGCCCATCTCGCGATGGATCTCGCGCTCCAGCTGCTCCATCTCCCGACGGTCGAGGGAATACAGCGTCGGATTGAAGTCCTCACGCTGGATCGTGCGGTCCGCCTCTTCCTCCTCGACCCCACCTTCGGGAGCGGCCTCCGGAGCCTCGGCCTCCAGCACGTTCTTCAGCTCCTGCTGCGTGTGTCCCGCGCCCGCGTAGGGCAGGTCGACGCCCTCGGCCAGGAGGTCGACGTAGTGGTAGCGGAAGTGCTCGAGATCCTCCTCCCAGAGGATCGTCAGGAGGTCGTCGCCCTCGGGGCGGAGGTTGCGCGCGCGCTGCAGGACCGAGAGGAGGCGTGGGAGCTCGTCTCCTTCGATGCCCGGCAGGAAGGTCACGTCGCGGATGCCGTCCTTGTAGAGGAGGAACGCGAGGGAGTCCGACCGGCTCTGCGAACGGTACACCTCCTCCCCCTCGAGGAGGAGCGCGTCCTCGGCCACCTGGACGTGGAGGTGATCGAGCTCGCCCCAGATCGGCTGGAAGGCCTCGGCCAGGGCCGACAGGAAGCGCTTGTAGACCGGGTTGTTCTCGTCGTACAGCTGGAACGCCCGGAGGGCTTTGCCAAGGGTCACGAAGAGCTCTCGCACCTCGTCCAGCGGGAGCTCGACGAACGTCTCGTCGGGCTCCGCCGTCCGGGGGCTACCCTCCCCGACGTCCATGGGTCGGTCCGTCAAGCACCGTCTCCCGTGATCGAAGTCAAGAGAGAGCCGCGACCCTCGAGCCGGGCCACGTGGCTCACGTCCTTGTCCCCGCGTCCGCTCATGGACACGACGACCGGGCCGTCCCGCTCCCACGCGGCGCCCTCGGCGAGAACGTGTGCCACGGCGTGCGCCGACTCGAGAGCTGGGATGATCCCCTCGAGCCGGGACACGGCGTGGAAAGACTCGAGCGCCTGCTCGTCGGTGACGGAGACGTACTGGGCTCGCCCGCTCTCCTTCAGCCAGGCGTGCTCGGGGCCGACCCCCGGGTAGTCGAGCCCGGCCGAGACCGAGTGTGCGGGTGCCACCTGACCATCCCCATCTTGAAGAAGATAACTCAGGGCCCCGTGGAGCACACCAGGAACACCTGCGACCAGGGAGGCCGAGTGTCGCCCGCTGGCCAGACCTTCCCCCGCCGCCTCCACGCCCACGAGATCGACTTCGTCGTCCTCCACGAAGGCGTGGAAGATGCCCATGGCGTTCGAGCCGCCCCCCACGCACGCCACCACCCGCGCCGGCAGCCGTCCCTCGATCTCGAGAACCTGCCCGCGAGCCTCCTCGCCGATGACCGCCTGGAAGTCCCTTACGATGCGGGGAAAGGGGTCCGGACCGACCACCGAGCCGATGATGTAGTGGGTCCCGCCCACGTGGGTCACCCAGTCGCGGATCGCCTCGTTGGTGGCGTCCTTGAGCGTGCGAGTGCCCGACCCGACCGGGCGCACGTCGGCCCCCAGGAGCTCCATGCGGTACACGTTCAGGGCCTGGCGGTCCACGTCTTCCTCGCCCATGTACACGACGCACTCGAGGTCGAACAGGGCGCAGGCGGTGGCCGTCGCCACCCCGTGCTGGCCCGCCCCGGTCTCGGCGATGATCCGGCTCTTGCCCATCCGGCGCGCGAGAAGGACCTGGCCGATGGTGTTGTTGATCTTGTGGGCGCCCGTGTGGTTGAGGTCCTCGCGCTTCAGGTACAGGGGGCCGCAGCCCGCCACCTCCTCGAGGCGCCGCGCGCGGTAGAGCGGCGTCGGGCGACCGACGTAGTCGCGGAGAAGCTGCCGTAGCTCATCGGCGAACGACGGGTCGCGGCGAGCCTCCTCGTACGCCGCTTCGAGCTCGTCGAGGGCGGCGATGAGGGTCTCCGGGACGTAACGGCCGCCGAAGCGACCGAAGCGGCCCGCTCGCGGGGACGGACTCGGCATCGATGTCGTGGGTCGGGTCGGGGAACGGGGTGCCGTCTTCGTGGCAGCGCGGGAACCGGCCGATAGCGGATGGCCACGCCTCGGCGGCCCTTGTCAGGACCCCCGGGCGGCCCGGGCGTTCCGGATGAAGGCGGACACGAGCTCCGGGTCCTTGCTCCCGTCCCCGGCCTCGACTCCCGAGCTCACGTCCACCACGTCGGGCTCCAGCCTGCGGACAACCTCCCCCACGTTCTCCGGCGTCAGCCCGCCGGCCGCCACGAAGAGCAGCCCCTCGAGCGCGTCCCGGGCCTCCTCGGCCGCCGCCCACGGGAAGCGGACGCCGTGCCCCCCGCCTCGGCCGCCGTGGGCACGGCCGTCCAGGAGAAGGCCGTCGGCCACCGGAGCGTACGCCTCCACGGCGCGTCGGACGTCCTCCGCCTCCGCCACCCGCACCGCCTTCCAGAGGCTCCACTCCGCCGCGTCCCGAAGGGACCCGAGGAGGGCCGGAGGCTCCTCGCCGTGGAGCTGGAGAACGCCCGCCCCCGCTCGCCGGGCCCATCTCACGGCGTCTTCGACCGCGGGATCGACGAGGACGGCCACCAGCGTGGGGCCGTCGCCGGAGCGGTAGGTCGCGGCCTGCTCGGGCGTCACGGAGCGCCCGAAGCCCGGAGAGAGGACGGCGCCCACGTAGTCCGCCCCGAGGACGGCCGCCGACCGGGCGTCCTCGGCGCGGGTGACGCCGCAGATCTTGACCTTCACGGCCGACCGCGCTTCGTCCGGCCCGACAGGCGCCCGGCTGCGGCGGCGGGATCCGGATCGCGGAGCAGGGCCTCGCCCACCAGCACCGCGTCGACTCCACGGCTTCCGAGCCGGTCGACGTCCTCCGGAGTCCGGACGCCGCTCTCCGACACCAGGACCGCTTCGCCCGGGGCGCCGGCCACCAGGTCCAGCGTCGTGGCCAGGTCCGTCGTGAAGGTGGAGAGGTCCCGGTTGTTGATGCCGACCACGTCGGCGCCGGCCGCCAGGGCTCTCTCGAGCTCACGGCCGTCGTGGACCTCGACCAGGGGCGTCATCCCCCACTCGCGGGCCGCGTCGACCAGCTCCTCCAGGCGCGCGTCCTGGAGGATCCGCACGATGAGCAGGACCGCGTCGGCACCTCCGGCCCGCGCCTCCGCCACGTGCAGCGGATCGAGGGTGAAGTCCTTCCTCAACACGGGCACCTCCACGGCGTCCTTCACGGCGGTAAGGTCTTCGAGGCTCCCGCCGAAGTACTCCCGGTCGGTCAACACCGAGACCGCCGCCGCGCCATGCCCGGCGTACCCCCGGGCCAGCGCCACCGGATCGAGGGAGGTCCGGATCGGACCGGCTCCCGGAGAACGCCGCTTGACCTCCGCGATGAGCGCCACCTCCCCCTCCCGGCGCAGGGCCGCTTCGAACGCCCGCGGGGGAGGTGCGTCCCCGGCCCGGGCCCGGACGTCCGACGCCCGCGGTCGGAGCTCCTCGAGCTCCCGCCGCTTGGTTCGCACGATGCGCCGGAGGATGTCGGGAGGGGGCGGCTCCCGATCGGCTCGAGGGCGGGGGGGCGGGGTGTCTTGCATTTCGGGCAACGTTCGGGTTATCCTCGATTCGGTACCTGTTCGGGTCGAACGGGTTGTCCTCCACGGACTGGAGACGGTCGGATGCCGCTGACCAAGCGCCAGAAGGAGATCCTCGACCACATCGAGGCGTTCATCGACCAGCAGGGGTACGCCCCGAGCTTCGAGGAGATCGCCGCGCACTTCGGGTACTCCTCGCTCGCGACCGTACACGAGCACCTGAGCAATCTCGAGCGCAAGGGCTACATCCGGAAGTCCTACAACGAAAGTCGGTCCATCGAGCTGGTGCACCCCGAGGGCAACGGCGCCTCGGGCGTCGAGCTCCCCCTCATGGGGACGGTCGCGGCCGGACTCCCCATCGAAGCCGTCCAGGACCAGGAGACGCTCGCGGTCCCGCCGGACATGGTGAAGCGGGGTCGCGAGAACTACGTGCTCCGCGTCCAGGGAAGCTCGATGATCGACGAGCAGATCCGCGACGGCGACTACATCGTGGTGAACGCCCGCGACACGGCCGACGATGGCCAGATGGTCGTCGCCCTGGTGGGCGGGGACTCGGCCACGGTCAAGAAGCTCTACCGCGAGCCGGGGGGCAAGGTCCGCCTCCAGCCCGCCAACCAGTCCATGGCCCCCATCATCGAAGACGCCGAAAACGTCCAGGTGCAGGGGGTCGTGGTGGGCGTGATCCGGAAGTACTGATCCCGGAAACGGACGAGACCCTCGGACCACGGGGCGGGCCGGGAGAGGGAGAGCGCATGCGCCGCACGTTCGTCGTCGGGAGAATGGACCGGAAGACCACGGAGATCCG
>JASFUL010000469.1:0-4755 GCA_050050315.1 Gemmatimonadota bacterium | reverse complement strand
GCGAATCCGGGGCCCCGGCGGAGTCGGCGGAAGGCGTAGCGGAGATCCTGGGCGAGACGGTCCATGAGCGAGGGGCTCCCGTGAATGGAGGGATCGGAGAGGTCGGAGGGACGGGTGGACACGGATACGCGGTGGGGCACTCGGCGGGACGTGGCTCGGCGGCGGACGCGGTCGAGGGCGTAGTGCGCGGCGAGGAGGATCGCCTCCCGCGCGTACCAGAGATCGAGGGGGAGGGAGCGGCCGCTCCGCTCCACCCGGGCCCGGTACTCCTCCCGGAGGTCGCGGACGATGCTCTGCCCGACCACCCCCGGCGGCAACGCCGCCCGCAGGAGCCGCTCGAGCGGACGCGGGGGCCTCATGCCCCCTCCCCGAGGAGCCCGTCGAGACCCCGCCACAGCGCGTCCAGCGCCGCCCGCGAGGTGCGCAGCGCGGCCACCCCGTCGTCGGTGACCTCGAAGCGTCGGACCGGCCCGGCCGTGCGGCCGTCCGCCGGCTCCTCCTCGGTCCAGCGCACGTACCCCTTCCGCTCCAGGCGGTCGAGGGTCGTGTAGAACGCGCCCCGCGACACCTTGCGGTCCGCGCTGTGCTCGATCTCCCGGCGGACCTCCAGGGCGAAGGCCTGCTCGTCCTGCTGCAGGATGGCCAGGAGGACCATCTGCTCGAACTCGCCGAGAAAGTTGCCCGGGCTCATGCCGGCCTCCGTCACGCGGTCACGTCCAGCGGTGGGCCCGGACGCGACGAGGTGTCCACATTGTAGTCACCCACCGTGTACACATTGTAGACGGGGGAGGAGCGGGGATTGTTTCAGCCGGGGTCGCCGACGCGGTCGGGCCGCGGGTCCGCGGCTCCGCGCTCCGGGGGGAAGCGCCTACGAGATCGGGCGGTCCCGGGTGAGCCGGTAGATCATCACAGCCGCCCGCTCGATGGCCGGCTCGATCGACGTCAGGTCGAGCCGCTCCTCTGGGCTGTGGGCGCCTTCGCCGTACACCCCGAGGCCCGCCAGCCCGTCCACGTACGGGGCGACGAAGGAGATGTCGGCGGCGCCGCGGCGGCCCGGATCCAGGATCGTGAAGCCCCCGAGCCCGAGGTCGCGGCTCACGTCGTCGTACATCCCGTACAGGGCCCGGTTGCCCTCCGTGGGAGCCATGGCCGGGTACCCCTCGCTGAACGTCAGGGTGGCGTCGGTGTGGGGCAGGTGCCGCTCGACCACCCGGCGCATCGCCGCGCGGGCGCGCTCGAGCTGGTCCTGGCTGATGGTCCGGATGCCCCCCTGCACCACCACCCGGCGGGGCACGACGTTGGTCTTTCCGAACGCGCTGCCCCGGTTCTGCCCGGGATCGAACTCGACGTCGGTGCCGCCGACGATGGTGCCGGCGTTGAAGGTGAGGTACTCCTCGCCCCGGACCTCCTCGTAGAAGCCGTCGAGGATCCGGGCGGCCTCGAAGATGGCCCCGGCGCCCACCTCGTCGCTGAACACGCCCGACGAGTGGGCCTGGCGGCCCGTCACCTCGAGCACCCATCCCGACGAGCTGCGCCGGGCGATCGTGGCGTACTCACCGTCCTCGTCGCGGACGCCGCCTTCGAAGCCGAGGGCCACGTCGGCCCACCGGCCCGCCTCGATCAGGTCGCGGCGAGCCACGTCCAGGGGGTCGCCCGGCTTCTCCTCGTCGCCGGTGTAGGCCACCACGATCCGGCTGCCATCCAGCGCCCCGACGGCCTGGAGCGCCTTGAGGGCGTACACGATCACCACGTCCCCCGACTTCATGTCGCTGACGCCGGGGCCGCGTGCCTCGTCGCCCTCACGCACGAACGTCTGGAAGGCGTCGTCCTCCTCGAAGACGGTGTCGAGGTGACCGATGAGCAGGAGCTTCCGGCCCCGATTCCCCTCCAGGCGGCCGAACAGGTGGCCCGCCCGGTCCGTCTCGGGCAGGTCGATCCACTCGGTCTCGAACCCGAGGTCGTCGAGCTCCGCACGCAGGACGTCGCCCACCGCCTGGACCCCCTCGAAGTTCATGGTGCCGCTGTTGATGTCGACGATCCGCTCGAGGAGGTCGACCGCCTCGTCGGCATGCTCTCCGACCCACTGGACGATCCGCTCCTCGTCCGGGCCGAGCCCTCCCTCCTGGGCCCGGGCCCCGAGCGGCCCGCCTGCGAGGAGCGCGAGGGCGACGAGGCCGGGGGTGAGCGAGCGGGCTGTGGGCCGAGGGGCGATCATCTCGGGGAAGCTCCTGTGTCGGGTCCGGGGCACACGGGTGGAGTCTGGACCGTGAAGCTACCGGAAGGCGTCCCCGGGCATCCAGTCCCGGCACGACAGAAGTCCTCCGTCTCGGACGTCTCTCGGGTGGCGGGCGTCGACGACGGACCGGGGCTGGCGAGCCCGGCAGGGTCGGAACCACAGCGAGGATCGCGGAATCCGATGAGCGTCCGAAACCCGATCTGGAGCCCGGGCGGCCTGCTGATCCTGGCCGCGACGGTCGTGCTGGTGGCCTGCGACGACCCGGTCGAGCCGCGGCCGGACGACGAGCCCGACCCCGAGCCCCGACCGGCGGTGCTGCACGTCACGCACATCTCCCGGTCGCCGAGGATTCCGCCCCCCGGTCCGGACGATCCGCCCGACGCGGGGTGGCCGGTGGCCGGCGAGGACGTCCGTTGGGTCGCTCACCTGTTCAACAGCGGTGAGACGGACGCTCCGGCCGTGCCGTACGGCTGGACCGTGGACGGCGACAACGTGCTCCACGGCGAAGTGGACGTCCCGGCGGGAGGTGGCGCGACGGTGGAGCTCCGCCGGGCGTGGCCGGACGGGCGGGAGCGCGTGGGGCTCTCGATCCACCCACCCCCCTCCGAGGCGGACGACGGCCAGGATCACCATCTGGATGTCGCCTCCGACGCGCTCTCGTTGGGGCTCTGGATCGATCGGGAGATCGCCGAATACATGGTCTTCAGGGACGGGATCCTTCCCTTTCCCGCCTGGGCCGGGCACGAGGTCCGCGCCTGGGACGCCATCCTGGAGCGCTACGACGGCAACGACGGGTTCGACGAGCCTCCGGAGATCCTGGACCGGATCCGCCTCGACCGCGTCGTGGTCCTGCCGGAGGAATCGACGTGGCCGAGCGACATCGACACGGACCTCGCCTGGTTCTTCACGCCGCGGAACACCATCGGGCTGTTCATCACCGTCGGCCGACCGCCGGAGCACTTCGAGGACCAGACGGTGGTCCTGCACGAGCTCCTCCACCAGCGCGGAATCTCGGATCTCTACGCGTACCGCGTCTTCCACGACTCCCCGAACGGCAGCGAGGTGCGGATCCGCGAGCCCGACGGCAGCCTGGCCGCCGGGGGAACACGCATGCCCTTCGTGGGACAGGGAATCCTGTACAACAGCCCCTACCAGCCCTACCTGATGGGGGCCCGGCTCTCGCACGGAACCGTGGTGAGTCCCCACACCGCCTACGGGCTGAATCACGTCGCGGGCAGGCGGACGCCCCGGTGGATCGACGCGTCGGGGAACGCCCTGAACGGGTTCGAGGCCGGAGCGGTCGGCGGAAACGACTACCTCCTCGACGTCCCGGACAGCGTCCGCCTGCGGATCCGGATCGGGGACGCGGCGGCGCCGGAGGGCACGGAGGTGGAAGCGTTCTTCGACCACGCCGCGATGACCTACCAGAACCTGCACGGACCCGAGCCCGACGGGGCCGCCGCCGTGGGTGGGGAAGGAACGGCCACGCTCTCGGTGGAGGCGCTCCGCTCACCCTCCGACCCCGGAGGCCTGATCGACACGGACGTGGTGATCCTGCGCGTCACGGAGGGATCGCGGTGGGGCTACGCGTTCCTGCCGGTATACGAGCTGAACCGGGCCTGGGCCGAAGGGGTACGGCGCGTGGCCGAGCTCAGGGTGGACGTGGAGGTGCGCTGAGGGGACCGCGCCAGGACGCTCCTAGAAGTCGTCCTCCTCGACGTAGCCCTCCTTGGCCTGGCGGGCTCCGAGGGCCACGCCGGTGCCCACGCCGATGCCTGCAGCGATCGCCGTTCCGGCACCCACGATGGGTAGCAGCGCCACCAGCGGCGCGGCGAGGATGGTCGTGCCGACGCCCGCGGCGAGCCCGAGGCCCGGCTTCTCCACCCAGTTGGTGAAGCGCAGACGCTTCCGGACGAAGCTCTTGGACTTGACGTATCCGGCAGCGCCGAGCGCGCCGGCCGCGATGATCTCCAACATGGTCGTTCTCCCCACGGGGGTCGCTTCCTGCTCACGACGGGTCGCACCCGTCGCATGTTGCTACCCTACGCACCCCCGCGGGGCTCCGTTTCGTGTTCCGGGCTCCCGGGGCCAACCTCGCCGGCCGTCGGGCACCATGCCCCGCCCTGGGACCCGGGCGCTCCCGCCCTCGCCCGGGGTCGATCGGGGATCTCGGCGTCCGGACGCTCCCTCCCTTGCCCGACGGCGCGTCCGGCGCTCCCGTGTCCGGACGCTCCTCCCGGCGATCGAGTCACACGAGGGGGAGCGCCGTCGCGGAGGATCGGCGGCGGATGGCGACTCCGGCAGGGGCAGGGAGATGGGAGCACGCGACACCGATCTCGAAGCAGCGCGGGAGCGGATGCTCGACGGCGGGCTGGACGCGCTGGCCCGCCTCCTCGACCGGGTGCCGGACCTCGCGACGGCGCGGGTCGGCAGGACCGATCCGCCGTACGACGGCTACTTTCACGGCGCGACCCTCCTCCATCACGTGGCGGGCAATCCGCTGATCCGGGCGCTTCCCG
>JASFUL010000468.1:0-4775 GCA_050050315.1 Gemmatimonadota bacterium | reverse complement strand
CCTGGCGGCCCGTGGGGAAGAGGGTGCGGACTTCATCCGCCGCAAGAACTTCGACGTCATCCTGGCCGACCTCTACCTGCCCGACGTAAGCGGCATGGACCTGCTCGAGATCGCCCGCGATCACTCTCCCGACTCCATCTACATCATCATGACGGGCAATCCGTCCGTCGAGTCGAGCATCGAGGGGCTGCGTGCCGGTGCGTGGGACTACCTCCCCAAGCCGTTCTCCGCCAGCCATCTCCAGATCGTGATGGGGCGGGCGGCTCACGCCATCACGGTGGCCCGGGAGAGCACGGCGGAAAGCGTGGAGGCGGGGAACGCGGGAGTCCAGGCCGCGGGCGACGCGGGAATCCTCGGCACGTCGGCCGCCCTCTGCAAGGCGATCGAGCTGGCCCAGCGGGTCGCCACCACCGACGCCTCGGTCTTCCTCACCGGAGAGAGCGGGACCGGGAAGGAGCTGCTGGCGCACTTCATCCACGACCGGTCGAGGCGGTCGAGCCGCCCCTTCGTGCCCCTGAACTGCGCCGCGGTCCCCGAGAGCCTGCTCGAGTCCGAGATGTTCGGTCACCTCAAGGGGGCGTTCACCGGAGCGGTCCAGGACAAGGAAGGCCTGCTGGAGGCCGCTCACGGGGGCACGCTCTTCCTGGACGAGCTGACGGAGATGCCCGTGGGCATCCAGGCCAAGCTCCTCCGGGTCATCCAGGACGGAATCGTCCGGCGGGTGGGAAGCACGCGCACCGACGCCGTGGTCAACGTGCGGTTCGTCGCCGCCACCAACAGCGACCCGGCCGAGGCCGTGCGCGAAGGAGCCCTCCGAAAGGACCTCCACTACCGCCTCCGCGTGGTCCCGATCCATCTGCCGCCGCTCCGCGAGCGTCCCGAGGACATCCAGCCGCTGGCCGAGCACTTCATCCGCATGTTCTGGGACCGGCACCGGGGGCACGACGGCAGCGCGCCCCCGGTGCTCTCGGGTGAGGCGCTGAGAGCGCTCCGCTCCCACCCGTGGCCCGGGAACGTCCGCGAGCTGAAGAACGTCGTGGAGCACCTCACGGTCCTGGCCGAGCCCGGAACGGAGGTCTCGCCCGATCAGATCCCCTTCCTCGAGGACGGTGTCGAGGAGATGGAGGGTCGCTACTCCCTCAAGCACATCATCCGGGGAGCGGACTACCACACCGCGCGGGAGCGCGCGCTGGCCGACTTCGAGCGTCAGTACCTGGAGTACGTGGTCAGCGAATCCAACGGCAACATCTCCGACGCCGCCCGCATGGCGGGGGTCGACCGCACCACCCTCTACCGACTCATGGAGAAGCACGGGACGAGCCGTCAGGACCTCATCGAGGCGGCCGCCTCCTGATCCATGTCCACCCTCCGAACCAGAGAAGACGTCCGGGCCGAGAGCCCGATCGCGCCCGCCGACCTCCTCCAGGACGTGACGGAGGAGATCCTGGAGGCGTGGCCCCCGGGCTCCTTCGTGAGCCGCGCGGCCGCGGGAGCCGAGCTCGACGTGATCACGGGGTGGATCCTGCAGCGGATGGCGGGCGCGTCGCCCCGGCCGCCCGAGACGGAAGACCGCTTGCTGACCCGGCGGCTCGCCGAGGCCCTCACGGCGGCCATCCTGGAGCGGTGGCGGGGCGAGCGCTGTCCGGGCCCCGAGGTTTGCATGGAGGTTCTGGCGAGCCTCCACGAGCTCACCGTCCAGACGCTTCCCTACGGTGCCCGTGATTTCGCCGCGCGGTTGGCCGATCCCGACGGCTACGAGCTGGTCGTCGAGATGGCCCACGACCTGCGCTCGCCCCTGACGGCCGTCACCTTCCTGGCCGAGACCCTCCGGACCGGACACTCGGGTCCCGTGACCGAGCTCCAGGAGACCCAGCTCGACCTGATCTACAGCGCCTCCGTGGGGCTCACCGCCATCGTCTCCGACGTGGTGGACCTCGCCCACGCCCGCGGCAACCCGCTCCACGGGGACCCGGAGGCCTTCTGCATCGAGTCCGTGTTCCAGGGCGTCACCGACGTCGTGGGTCCCATGGCCGACGCCAAGGGCATCGAGCTCCGGCGCACGGTGGGTGTCACCCAGGAGGTCCTCGGCCACCCCCTGGCGCTGAACCGTATCCTCTCGAATCTCGTCATCAACGGCCTCAAGTTCACGGAGCACGGGTGGGTGGAGCTGTCGGCCCGCCCCGTCCAGAACGGCCACGTCGAGTTCGGCGTGCGTGACACCGGTCGAGGGATCAGCGTGGAGAACCAGGAGAAGCTCTACGAGCCCTTCCGGAAGTCTTCCGGGCGCCACGGGTCGTTCTTCTCCAGCAGCGGCCTCGGACTCTCCATCGCGCGCCGACTGCTGCTGGCCATGGACACCGATCTCGAGCTCGAGACCCGGCCCGACTGGGGCACCCGCTTCTCCTTCACGCTCGAGCTGCCCCCCGCCGGCTGAGGACGCGGCCCGGCTCCGTCCGCACGACCGGCCGCCCGACGGACCGGTTCGGAACCGTCGGCCGAGAACCCGTGGAGCGCGCGAGCGAGATCCGTTATCATTCGCCGTTCCGATCGGCGGTCCGCCGCCCCCGTCCGACCCCCCCCGAGAGACCGAGCCATGCCCAGAGCGTTCCACGCCCTTTCGACCCTCGCCGCCCTCGCCCTCCTGTCCGCCTGCGGGCCCGCGGCGGACCAGGACGCATCAGGCCGGGAGCAGGAGGCCGTCGGCACGGCCGCGGACGAGCCCGCCCCGGTCCTGGCCCAGACGGCGGACTACGAGGTGGACCCCGACCTTCCGCTCGTGCGCGTCTGGAAGAGTCCGACGTGCGGATGCTGCGGCGACTGGGTGGTCCACATGCGGCAGGCGGGCTTCCCGGTGGAGGTCCACGACGTCCAGAACCTGGGTGAGAAGAAGCTCGAGCACGGGATCGCCCCGCAGCACCAGTCCTGCCACACGGCCACCGTCGACGGCTACGTGGTCGAGGGCCACGTCCCGGCCGATCTCGTCAAGCGCATGCTCGCCGACCGCCCGGACATCCAGGGACTGACCGTGCCCGGGATGCCCGCGGGATCGCCCGGCATGGAAGTGCCGGGGCGAAAGGACCCCTATGACGTCCTGGCCCTGGTGGGAGACGGATCGGTGGTGGTGTACGCCAGCCGTTGACCCCGGGACCCTGGGGCCACCTCGGTAGTAGACGGCTCTACCGTCCACGTCATCCGGACCACAGGGAGGCCCCATGCAGCTGGAGTTGAGTCAAGCGTTCGACGCCGCCCTCGCCAAGGTGGGCGCATGGATCGAGGCGCTCATCCAGAACCTGCCCGACATCGCGGCCGCGGTCGTCGTCCTCGTCCTGTTCTGGATCGCGGCACGCGCCCTCCGGTCCGTCTCGAAGCGGGTCATGGACCGGGCGACCGACCACGGACCGGTCAAGAGCCTGGTCGGCAAGACCATCTACCTGCTGGTGCTCGCGACCGGCGTCATGGTCGCCCTGGGCATCCTCGAGCTCGACAAGACCGTCACCTCCATCCTGGCCGGCGTCGGGATCCTCGGCCTCGCCCTCGGCTTCGCCTTCCAGGATCTCGCCGAGAACTTCATCGCCGGTGTGATGATGACCATCCGCCGCCCGTTCACGGACGGCGACCTCGTCCAGACGGGCGACCACTTCGGTCTCGTGGACACCATCGACCTGAGGGCCACGACGCTGCGACTGGGGACTGGGCAGCTCGTCCGGATCCCCAACTCCGACGTGTTCGGGAACGCCCTCGTGAACTACTCCGCCACCGGCGAGCGGCGGGTCGACGTCGCGTGCGGAGTTTCGTACGCCGACGACCTCGAGAAGGCCGGTCGCGTGGCCCTGGACGCGGTGGCCGGGGTCCCGGGCCGCGACGAGACCCGCGATCCGGCCCTGTTCTGGGAGGAATTCGGGGGTAGCTCGATCAATTTCCTGGTGACCTTCTGGATCCCCTTCGGCGCCAACCACGGGGACTGGCTGGAGGCCCGTAGCCGCGCCATCGTCGCCATCAAGCAGGCCTTCGACGCCGAGGGCGTGGGGATCCCGTTCCCGATCCTAACCCTGGACTTCAGCGACGTGGGCGGTCGCCGACTGAAGGAAGAGCTCCAGGTGCTGGAAGGCGGACGCGCGTGAGCCCGTCCCGGAAGCCCGCGTACGTCGCGCAGCGGGTGCGAGCGAGGAGGGGAGGGGAGTGCGGACGAAGCTGACGACCTTCGGCCTGATCTCGGTCACCGTGCTCGTCCTGGACTTCGTGACCAAGCGGTGGGCGCTGGACGCCCTCGGGGGCGGACGGCGGATCGATCTCTTCGGAGGGCTCGTGCCGCTGACGCTGGCGTTCAACAAGGGCGCCGCGTTCGGCATGGCCATCGGGGAGGACTCCCGCTGGTTCTTCGTCCCCGTGACGATCGTGGCCCTCGTCCTCCTCGTGGCTCTCTTCCGCCGGGCGCTCCCGGGGGACCACCTTCGTCACGTGGCCCTCTCCCTGGTGATCGCGGGGGCCCTGGGCAACCTCTGGGACCGGGTCCGGTGGCACCGCGGCGTGGTCGACTTCATCGGTCCACTCGACCTGGGATTCTGGGACTTCCCGATCTTCAACGTGGCCGACATGGGCATCACCTGCGGAGCGATCCTGCTGGCGATCTCCTTCTGGCTGGAGGAGGAGAGGGAACGCAAGGCGGGGCGTGAGCCGAGCCCGCCCAGCCCTGGCACGAACGTGGCATAGGAAGGGGGAGGGGGGGGGGCGGACGGGAAACGACGTACGACCCGACCGGACGGGCCGGCAGGAAC
>JASFUL010000467.1:0-4779 GCA_050050315.1 Gemmatimonadota bacterium | reverse complement strand
CCATGGAGGACATGACCGAGATCCGCCTGCTGGCCATCCGGGACGTGCCCGGGGCGTAGCAGCTCGAACCCTCCCGCGACGCCGGCCCGCAGGGGGCCGCGGTCGAGCGGCCGGGCGGAGGGAGTGTGGCCCCATGCACCTCGCCGACGCCATCGACGCGCCCCTGCCCGAGGACCGGGACGGACGCCTCCGCGCCGTCCGATACTGGAACCAGGGGACGCGCAGCGCTTCTCCCCCCCGAGCGGGGGAAAGCAGGACAGCCTACGGCAGCATCCCCAGCAGCCCGAAGCCCACGCCGCTCAGCCCCTCGACGCTCGAGCGTGCCAGCTCCATGGTCGCACCCGGGAAGACGCCCATGTAGAGGATCAGGACCACGCCGGCGACCAGAGCGAGGCGCGCGGTGGCGGGCACGAACACGCCGTCGTGCTGGCCCTCCCGGAGTTCGTCCCGCATCCAGACGAACCAGGCCACGCGCAGGTAGTAGTAGTACGAGACCACGGTCGCCAGGACCAGGATCACCGACAGCACCCACAGCTCCGCGTCGACGGCTCCCTGCAGCAGGTAGATCTTGCCCATGAAGCCACCGGTTCCCGGGAAGCCGGCGAGCGAGAGCAGGAACACGGTGAGGAATACGCCGAGCAGGGGCTGCCGGTGGCCCAGTCCGGCGTAGTCCTCGATCTGCTGGTTCTCCTCGCCGTTGCGGGACACCGCGATGACGACCCCGAAGACGCCGATGTTCATCAGGGTGTAGATCAGCAGGTAGAAGAGCAGCCCCGCCGCCGCCATCTCGTTGGCCGCCGTGAGCGCCACGAGCAGATACCCCGCGTGGGCGACGCTCGAGTACGCGAGCATGCGCTTGACGTTGGTCTGGATCAGCGCGATGAGGTTGGCCACGACCATGGTGATGGCCGCCAGCCACCACATGATCCCGTACCAGCTCTCGTAGACCCCCTCGAACGCGGTCATGAAGACCCGCAGGAACGCCACGAACGCCGCCGCCTTCACGGCGGCCGACATGAACGCCGTCACGGGGGACGGCGCCCCCTCGTAGACGTCGGGCGTCCACATGTGGAACGGGACGGCCGAGACCTTGAAGCCGAAGCCGATGACGAGCAGGGCGATTCCGAAGAGGAGGATCGCCCCCTCGGCCGCGCCCCCCTGGACGGCCAGGGCCACCTCACCCAGGTGGGTGGTCCCGGTCGCTCCGTACACCATGGCGATCCCGTACAGGAAGAAGCCGGTGGAGAAGGCCCCGAGCAGGAAGTACTTGAGCCCCGCCTCCGCCGACTTCCGGTCCCGCCGGTTGAAAGCGGTGAGCGCGTAGACCGAGATGCTCATGACCTCGAGCCCGAGGAAGATCACGATCAGGTCCCGGGCGCCGGCCATGAACATCATGCCGGCCGTGCTGAACAGGATCAGCGCGAAGTACTCGCCGACCTGCAGCCGCTGCCGCTGGACGTAGCCGAACGAGATCAGGGTCCCCAGCGTGGCGGCGGTCAGGAAGATCCAGTTGGCGAACAGCCGGAAGCCGTCGACGGCCACCATCCCGCCCGTCCCCACCTCCTGCACGCCGTAGAGCCAGCCGTTGGCCACCGCGGCGAGGGCGATCCCGACGAGCGCCAGCCAGCCCAGGTCCGTGGGAGGGCCCGCCTGCAGGCGGGTTTCGCCGCCGCGCTCGTCCCGGCGGCCGGAGACGCCGGCCACGAGGACCACCATGCCCCACACGCAGAGGACGATCTCGGGCAGGAGCGCCCAGACGTAGTGCAGGTTCGTCGTGAAGTCGAGGGCCATGATCTATCCGTCCATGGGGTCGGTGCGAGGCTCGCCCGGGTCCGTCGGGGGGAGCGCCGTGCCCACCTCTCCGTCCGGGGCGGCGACACCGTCCGGCCGCCCGCTGCCGCCCTCCTCCTCGGCGTCGACCGTCACGACGTCGGCGCCCGAAGCCACGGGGAAGATGGTCGAGGACGTCGGGGCGATCGGGACGCCCCCGGGCACCGTCGACCCACCGGCCCGTTCGACGGGGCGGTCGGGGAGAGCGTCCGGCCCGTCGGGGAGCACGACCTCGGCCCGCTCCCCCAGCTCGGCCACGCCCGGGGACACCTCGGGGCCTTCGACCCTCTCCAGCACCGTCTGCAGGCTGGGCTCCATCCGCTCCAGGAACGGCGCGGGGTAGACGCCGATCCAGACCATCAGGAGCACCATGGGCGTGAGGATCACGAGCTCCCGCCCGGAGAGGTCGCGGATCTTCCGGTTCTCGGGCTTCAGCTCGTTGTACCAGACCCGCTGCACCATGGGCAGCATGTAGTACGCGGCGAAGATCACGCCCGTCGCGGCGACCACGGTGAGATAGGGGTGCGTCTGGAAGGCACCCAGGAGCGCCAGGAACTCGCCCACGAAGCCGCTGAGCCCGGGCAGGCCGATGGACGCCAGGGCGGTGATGACGAAGGCCGTGCCGAACATCGGAGCCACCCGTCCGAGGCCCCCGAAGTCCTCGATCAACCGGGTGTGGCGGCGCTCGTACAACATCCCCAGCAGCAGGAAGAGGGCGCCCGTGCTGACGCCGTGACTGATCATCACGATCATGCCGCCCTGGAGCCCGTTCACCGTGAGGGCGAACACGCCCAGCACCACGAACCCCATGTGGGCCACGGACGTGTAGGCCACGAGTTTCTTCGCGTCCGGCTGCACGGCGGCGACCCAGGCCGCGTACACGATCCCGGCGATGGCCAGCAGGAGCATGACGGTGACCACGGTCGGGTGCTGCGCCGCCCCCGGGAAGAAGGGCAGGAGGAACCGGACGAATCCGTAGGTGCCCATCTTGAGCAGCACGGCGGCCAGCACGACGGATCCCGGCGTGGGCGCCTCCACGTGGGCGTCGGGCAGCCACGTGTGCAGCGGGAAGAGGGGCACCTTGATGGAGAAGGCCAGCGCGAACGCCCCGAAGAGCCACAGCTGCTCGGACAGGGAGAGCCGGAGCCCCAGGAGGTCCTCGTACCCGAAGGTCGGCACGCCCAGCGTCGTGCGCGCCTGCCAGTGCAGGTAGAGGATCGCGATCAGCATCAGCAGCGAGCCGACGGCCGTGTAGAGGAAGAACTTGACCGCCGCGTAGATCCGGCGCTCGCCCCCCCAGACGCCGATGATGAAGTACATCGGGACGAGGGTGAGCTCGAAGAAGACGTAGAACAGGAAGAGGTCCAGCGAGGCGAAGACCCCCACGACCCCCGTCTCCAGCAGGAGCATCAGGGCGTAGAACGCCTTCTTCCGCTTCTGGATGTAGCGGTACGACCCCAGCACGGCGACCGGGGTCGTGAACGTCGTCAGCAGGATCATGAAGAGGCTGATCCCGTCGACCCCCACGGCGTAGCGGATGCCGAACGACTCGATCCAGGGAACGGAGGTCGCGAGCTGGAAGGTCGCGCCCCCGGCGCCGGGATCGTACGCCCACCAGAGCCCGAGGCTCAGGACGAACACCAGCAAGGACGTCCAGAACGCCACGTCCTTGGCCCGGTCCTCCGACGTCGTCACGACCCCCAGCATGCCCAGCACCGGGAGCCAGATGAGGAGGTGGAGCGCCCAGGCGTCGTAGGCGACGGCGTCGAGCAAGGCGGTCATCTCGCGCCCCTCCTCAGAAGGCCACCACGCCGAGGATGAAGAGCACCCCGAGCGTGAGGATGAAGGCGTACGTGTTCACGGTTCCGGTCTGGAACAGGCTTCCGACCCATCCCACGGCCCGGGTCAGGTTGCCGGCGAAGTTCACGGCCCCGTCGATCAGCCCCGCGTCGATCACCCTCCAGCAGAAGCGGGACACCCGGACCACCGGCTGGACGATGATCCGGTCGTACAGCTCGTCGACGTACCACTTGCGGTTGAGGACCCTCGTCAGCCCGGTCGGCTCGGCGGCGTCCCGGGCGGGGACGAACACCCTCCCCGCGAGCACGGCGAAGGAGATCGCGACCACCACGGCCGCGAGCACCGTGCTGGTCACGGCCCACACCAGCTCGCCCCCACCGAAGGGAGCGTCGTGGAGGTATTCGCCGAGGTGCTCGACCCGGATCTCGTGGGCCACGGCGGTCACCGGCTCGAGCCAGTGGTGCAGCCACTCGCCCATGGGCAGTGCCCCGAAGGCCCCGAGGAAGGACTCGCTCAGCGCCTCCGGCACGTTGACCCAGCCACCGAAGATCGAGAGCAGCGCCAGCGCCGTGAGGGGGAGGGTCATGGTCAGGGGCGCCTCGTGGAGGTGCCGGCTCTCCTCGGAACCGGTTCGGTTCGCCCCGTGGAAAGTCATGACCATCATCCGGGTCATGTAGAACGCGGTGAGCATGGCCGCGGCCAACGCCAGGATCCAGTAGACCGTGTAGAAGCCGGCGTAGGGCCCGGCCGCGGCGGCACCCGCGTACCAGATGATCTCGTCCTTGCTGAAGAAGCCGGCGAACGGCCAGATGCCCGAGATGGCCAGCGTCGCGACCCACATCGTCAGGGCGGTGAGGGGCATGAACCTCCTCAGCCCGCCCATGTTGCGCATGTCCTGGGCGTCCTCGTGGCTGTGCGTCGCGTGCAGCGCGTGGTGCATGGAGTGGATGATCGCGCCGGAGCCGAGGAAGAGCAGCGCCTTGAAGAAGGCGTGGGTCATGAGGTGGAAGATACCCGCCGCGTAGGCCCCCACGCCCACCCCGAGGAACATGTACCCGAGCTGCGAGACGGTGGAGTAGGCCAGCACCTTCTTGATGTCGTACTGGGCCACGGCGATGGTGGCCGCGAACAGGGCGGTGGCCACCCCGA
>JASFUL010000466.1:0-4795 GCA_050050315.1 Gemmatimonadota bacterium | reverse complement strand
CCCCGGGCACGGCCACCACCCGCTCGGGCTCGGGGAACGGGAGGGGCTTGAAGAGCACGGCGTCGACCACGGCCCAGACGGTCGTTCCCGCGGCGACGCCCACGGTCATGACGATCAGGAGGAGGGCGGTGAACCGCGGGTTCCGGGCCATCTGCCGGAACGCCATTCGGAGGTCCGTGCGCAGCCCGAGGGACAGCTCCCGACGCGCCTCCGCCCTGACGGTAGCCCGTCCCGCCCGCGCCGCCTCGCGCCGCCAGCGGGCCGGATCCCCGAACCGCACCAGCGCCTCGCGCCGGGCCTCGTCCCGGGGAAGACCCTCGCGCACGAAGCGCTCCTCGAGCTCCTCCAGGTGGAAACGGATCTCCTCGTGTACGGCGCCTTCCTCCGCCCGGTCCCGGAAGGGGTTCCGGAAGAGCCGGAGCCACCGTCCGGGGGGGCTCACGAGGCCGGCTCGGCGGTCATGGCCTTCTCCACCGCCCGGTTGTAGCGTCGCCACGCGCGCAGCTCCGACTCCAGGCGCTCCCGGCCGGCGTCCGTGATGGCGTAGAGGCGGGCCCGCCGCCCGGTGTGCGAGACCCCCCATTCGGCGGTGAGCCATCCCTTCCGTCGGATGCGCTGCAGCGCGGGGTAGAGGCTCCCCTCCTCGACCAGGAAGGCGCCGTCGGTGGTCTCCTCGATCCAGCGGGCGATGCCGTAGCCGTGCAGGGGGTCGTCGGAAACCGCCCGGAGAACGAGGAGGTCGAGGGTGCCGCGCAGGAGGTCGAGGCTTTCGGCCATGGAGCCCATCCCGATATCGGTGTATCACTCTATGCATAGTCAGACTATGCGTGCGGCACGGTGGGCGCAAGGTTGGGGAGGATCACCGCGAGAGGGATGCGTCCTCTTCGAGATGCTCACCGGAGAGCCTCCCCACGCCGGCCCCACGGCCCAGGCGATCCTGGCCAGGATCCTGACGGACGAGGTCCGGAGGGTCAGCCAGCTCCGTCGCGCGGTCCCGCCCAACGTCGATGCCGCGGTGGCCCACGCGCTGGAGAAGCTCCCGGCGGATCGTATCGCTTCGGCGGGGCGGCTCCTGGAGGCGCTGGACGACCCCGGCTACCGGCATGGGGCCCCTGCCGCCGGAGTCGCCGCCCCCACGGCTGGCCGCTGGAAGGCCGCTGCCCTGATCCTGGGCGGGACGACGGCAGTCCTGACCGCGGGTCTGGCGCTGGCGCTGCGGGGCCCCCGGCCGTCTCCCTCCGTCTTCCGCGCGACCGTTGCCCTGCCCGAGTCCCAGGGCCTCCTCACCCCTCAGCTCGGCTCGTCCCTGGCCCTGTCGCCGGACGGCTCCCTTCTCGTCTACACGGGATCCAGCGCGACGGGCTCCTGGCAGCTCTGGATGCGCCCGGCCGACGCCCTGGAAGCCACGCCCATCGAGGCGACCCAGGCCAGCTACGCACCGGTCTTCTCACCCGACGGAGATCGGCTGGCGTACGTGGGATTCCGGGGGTCTCTGCAGGTCCTCGATCTGGAGCGTGGCGAGGCCCGTGCGCTCACGGACAGCACGGTGGAGATCGTCGACTGGACGAAGGAGGGCGAGATCTACTTCTACCGCGGTGGCACGCCGGGTGACATGTGGAAGATCCGGCAGGAAGGCGGAGATCCGGAACCGGTACCGGTCGTGTCGGGAGCCACGGGGCCCAGTCCAGTGTGGGGCCCTGGAGTCGTCTTGCCCGGGGGCGAGAGCATGGTGGTCACCCGGTACCCCGAGGGGAGCCCGGGGTCGGGGACGGCATCGGTGATGCTCGTGGACCTCGAGAGCGGCAATGTGTCGCAGCTGGTGCAGGGATCCAATCCCCGGTACCTGGCCGAAGGGTACCTGCTCTGGTGCGCCCGCGACGGAACGCTCATGGCGGCTCCCTTCGACGCCGGAACCATGGAGCTCACGGGGCCAGCGCTCCCCGTCGCGAGGGGGATCCTGCTGGACGCCTCGGGCGACGCGCACTATGCGGTGTCGAACGCGGGAACGCTGGTGTACAGGACGGGTGGCCCGGATGGACGGGATGGAGGCCTGGCCTGGGTACGCCGGGACGGCACGCTCACCCCGGCCTCCGACCTGCAGCTGGGACTCACGGTGGGCCTCTGGAACTCGGTGGACCTCTCTCCAGACGGCTCCCGGGCCGCCCTGGCGATCGCGGAGGGGCCGAACTGGCACGTCTGGGTTCAGAGACTCGGAGAAGGCGCTCCTCCGCGCAGAGTCACGTTCTCGGGGACCTTCAACGTGCGCCCGCACTGGACGTCCGCGGGAGACTCACTGAGCTTCGTGTCCAACATGGCCGGCGCGGGGACCCCGACCCAGCTCTGGATGAAATCGGCCGACGGAACGGGCTCGCCGATTCCGCTGGTCCAGGCGGACCGTGAGGTGGAGGAGGGCTTTCTGTCGCCGGACGGTGCGTGGGTCGTGTACCGGCTGGGGGGCACGACCTCGAACCGCGACATCTACGCCCTCCGCCGTGGCGTGGATACGATCGGCGAGCCGCTCGTGGCCACCGAGGCCGACGAGCGGGCCATGGCTCTCTCCCCGGACGGACGCTGGCTCGCCTACGTGTCGGACGAGGGGGGGCGCGACCAGGTCTTCGTCACTCCCTTCCCCGACGTCGGGAGAGGGAAGTGGCAGGTGTCGTCGGGAGGTGGCCAGGCGCCGATCTGGGCCCACAACGGGCACGAGCTCTTCTTCGTGGGTTCGTCCAACGACCTTATGGTGGCGGATTACGCGGTCTCCGGAGGGTCCTTCGTGGTCTCGAGGATCGACCCCCTCTTCAGCGCCAACGGGATGCGCACCGGCACCCACCAGCCCGCGTACGCGGTCTCACCGGACGACCAGCGGTTCCTCATGATCTCGCTGGGAAATCAGCAGGGTCAGCTCGTATGGGTCCGGAACTGGATCGAGGAGCTCCGTGGAGGGGCTCGCGAGGGGCGGCCTTCCCGCTGAGGGAGGGGCGGCACCGGGCCCGGGGACACGGCTGGGCACCGGCGGACGCTGCCGACGGGCCGGAGGCTCGAGAACGAGGAGCTACTCGACGTCCGTGGAGCCGTAGGGCGGCGCCGGGGCGGGACCGTCCCGTTCCAGCTCCTGATCCGCGGGCCGCGGCAACACTCCACCCAGGCGTCCGTAGTGCGGCACCAGCCCCTGCTGGTCCAGAGGCCGGTGCGGGCTCGGCGCCTCGAAGCGTCCCCGCTCGAGGGAGTAGTAGAGGCACCCCACCTCGTCCGAAGGCCTCGATCGGACGAACGTCTCGGCCCGGTCCAGAGCTCCCAACCAGCGTTCCTTGGCGCTGGGGAGGTCGAACGGCTCGACCGTGTCGAGGCGGGCGACGTCCTCCGGTCGGTACCGTCCTCTCCGCCGGAGATGCTCCAGCAGCGAGAGGGGGTTGAAGCCCGGGTCCTTGGCGACGGCAGCCCACACGACGGCTCCCAGCGGCAGGATGTGATCCATGACGTAGAGCACGTCCACGAAGTCCCGCGGCTCGTCGCGCCCGGCCAGCACCAGCACCTTGTTGGTCGCCAGGTCCACGGGGTGGAGCAGGTACCCACCGAGCTCGTCCTTCACCACCGGCATGAATCGCCACGCCGAGTCCCGCGCCCAGTCGATCTGCGTCGCCCGCTCTCCACGCCTCACGACGGCCCGGATGAAGCCCGGCTGGCTGAGGACGACCTCCAGCTCGTAGCCCTCCGCCTGCAGCAACGCGCTGTCCTGCTCGAACGCCTCGGCCACGCGTTCGATCGCGTCGTGGAACAGGTCGAGATCGTGGCTGAAGCGCGTGGAGCTCGGCGAGAAGTGGAGGGCCGTGCCGCCGGCGAGGTAGCTGTCTGGCGTCCGCGCCGGCGCCACCACCCCCAGGACGCGTCGCTGGAACTCGGTCAGGGGCACAGACGGCTCCCGATCTCCCAGGCTTCGCGGCCTCCATGCTTCTTGAGGGTCTCCGCGACCCACCAGACGTCTTCGGCACCGATCTCGAGGTCCGGCGGATAGGACCAGAAGCAGTGGGCGTGAAACCTGCGGTAGGCCCGGCGGGCCTCGCGGATCCGAACCATGTTCCGCGCGGTCTCGGAATCCAGCGTGCGACGGCTCTTCCTGCCGCCCCGCCGTCCGATCTCGGCCAGGTAGTCGCGTACGGACTCGTCCATGTCCGGAATATAGCCCGCTTATGTTCGGCCGCACAGCGGGTCCGCCGTCCAGCGCCGCCCCTCCACCGCTCATTTTGGGGAAGCCCTCTCCTTGGAGAGTCTCGCAGACGTGACCCGCAGACCTCGGCCGTCATCTCCCCTTGATTCCCGCCTCACGCGCCGGGACCGCCGGGGTGCGGCCTCACGGCCCGTAACCGCCCTCCTCCTTCTCCTCCTCACGGCCCCGCTCGTCCCGCTCGCCCCGCCCGCCCCGCTCGCCGCCCAGGAGCACCTCGTCCGCACCTTCGGGCAGGAGCGCGGCGGACCGGAGTGCGTGGGCGTGGTGTACGGCGGGCGCATTCGCGACGTGCAGTTCCGCTGCGGGGGCTCGGACGGGTTCGTCCGCGCGCCGATCCCGTAGGTGCCCGGCGCCAGGCCCGGGCGTTTCAGCTGAAACGTCTCCCCTTCCAGACGCCGGCGACCGAGAGTACGACGGCCCGCGATGCCCAGGGCGAGGGAGAGGATCGCGAGATCGGTCCTCGCCTTCCTCACCGATCCCCCCGTCGTCCGCTCCATCCTCGTGCACCTCGATCTGCCCCATCGGCCGCCCCCCCTGCCGGGGTCCCGATCGTTCCCGGATAGAGCTCAG
>JASFUL010000465.1:0-4797 GCA_050050315.1 Gemmatimonadota bacterium | reverse complement strand
GCGGTCGTCGTCGACGCGCAGGTCCACGACCGCGCTCCCGGAGAGCCTGCGCCGGAACGCCGCGCGCGCCCCCTCCGGCGGGACGACCGCGTCCCGGGGTCCCCGCTGGACGCGCCACCGACCGAGGGATTCGAACGCCCCCTCGTCCCGCCGCGCGCCCACGTCCACCTCCTCTCCCTCGACCTTCGTGGGCAAGCTGACTCCCACCTCGGGCTCCCCATCCGCGCAGGACCAGGTCATGATCGCCAGTCCGTGCTCCGCCTGGAGGGCCGCGTACCCCCGGTCCGGCGCCGTCAGGACCGCGAAGGTCCCGATCGTCCGTCCGGCGTCCTGGCCCTCGAGGGCGTACATGGTGAGCGAGTCCCTGGGGACCCGGCTCCCGTCGTCCAGGACGAGGGTCAGGATGCCCCGCTCCTCGAAGGGCACGTGGTAGATCCCGTAGCGGCTTCTTCGGCCCATGTCGAACGCGTGGAAGCGAAGCCCTTCCGGGAAGGTGATGAGTCGGTCCGGCAGGGCGGGTTGCCGGTACTTGCCCGGCGGCACCGACGCCAGCCAGGTGTGCCACCAGCAGCGGTCGATCCACACGTCCAGCGTGTCGGCCGTTCGGTTCTCGATTCGGAGGCGCACCGGGTGCGGGGCTCCCGGCTCGAAGACCAGCGGTGGCGGACAGTACTGGACGCCCGCGTTCCCGTCGGGGGCGGGTGTCCCCGGCGCGGGCGGGCCTCCGCAGGCGGCGAGGAGGAGGGGGAGGAGGAGGAACGGGCCGGCGAAGGGGGCCGGGGCAGCGAAGGGACGGGTCGACGAACGCATGAGGGCACGCTAAGGGCACCGCTCCCATCCGTCAACTATATGAATAGTAGAAGGGCGGGACCGAATCGGCCTCGCCCTCCTCGCATCCGCGATCGCCGGCGTCAGGACACCTCGGCCAGCTCCCGTTCCCGGTCCTGGATGATCTTCTGCGTCTCGGTCTCGGGCACGGGCTCGTACCCCATGGGCTTCCGGGAGTGGAAGGCCCGGCCCTGGGTCATGGACCGGAGCGAGGCCGCGTACTTGTACAGCTCCGCGGCCGGGATCTGCGCCCGGATGATCGTCCGACCTTCCAGGGAGTCCATCCCCAGCACCCGGCCACGTCGCTGGGTGATGTCCCCCATGATGTCGCCCATGAACTCCTCGGGGGTGGTCACCTCCACCTCCATGATGGGCTCGAGCAGCGTCACCCCCGCCTGCTCGGCCGCCTTCTTGAACGCGATGGACCCCGCCACCTGGAACGCCACGTCCGACGAGTCGACGCTGTGGTAGGAGCCGTCGTAGCACTCCACCTGGAGGTCGACCATGGGATAGCCGGCCAGGACACCCTTCTGCGCGGCCTCCTGGACCCCCTTGTCCACCGAGGGGATGAACTTGTTGGGGATCACCCCGCCCTTGATCGAGTCCACGAACTCGTAGCCCTGGCCCCGGGGCAGCGGCTTGACCCTGAGGTGGCAGTCGCCGAACTGGCCGCGTCCGCCGGTCTGCTTCTTGAAGCGACCCTGCGCCTCGGCCGTCCGTCGGATGGTCTCCCGGTAGGCGATCTTCGGCTGCTCGGTCTCCACGTTCACGTTGTACTTGCGCTGCATCCGCTCGATCTGGACCGTCAGGTGCAGCTCGCCGAGGCCCCGGGCGATGGTCTGGTGGAGCTCCGGGTCGAAGTCGGCGATGAAGGTCGGGTCCTCCTCGTGGAGCCTGGGGAGCACCTCGCCCAGCTTGTCGTCGTCGTTCCGGGAGGCGCCGTGAATCGCCACCGCGATGTCCGGCTTCGGGAACTCGATCTTCTCCAGCTCGAGGGACCGCTCCTCCCCGCACAGCGTGTCGTTGGTGTGCGTCTGCTTGAGCTTCGCGACGACCCCGATGTCGCCTGCGTGGAGGCGCGCCACCTCGAAGCGGTCCCTGCCCATGGGGACGCTGAGGTGCCCCAGCTTCTCCGTCGTGCCGTTGGCGGCATTGTAGACCTCCATGCCGTTGTCCATCCGGCCGCTGTAGATCCGGAAGAAGCTCAGCTCCCCCACGTGGGGCTCCGTCGCCGTCTTGAAGACCAGGGCGGCGAGCGGCCCGTCGTCGGCGGCCTGGAGCTGGACCTGCTGGTCGAGGCCCGGTCGCCTGGCGCTTTCGCCACCGGTCTCGGCCGGGCTGGGGAAGAGCTCGACCATCTTTCGCAGGAGCGCGTGCGACCCGTACGTGCGCAGGGGAGAACCGCAGAAGAGCGGGTAGAGCTCGCCCCGCGCCATGGCCCGGGCCATCGCCTCGATGGCCTCGTCCCGGGAGATGTGACCTCCCTCCAGGTACGTCTCGAGCAGCTCCTCCGAGGTGGTGGCCAGCGTCTCCTGGAGCTCCGTCTCCCACCTCTCGAACTTCTCCTGGTACTCCTCGGGGATGTCCTCCTCGTCGTACTCGCCCGTCACGGTGCCGGGCTTGTAGAGGTGCGCCCGCTCGCTGAAGAGGTTGATGATCCCGTGGAAGTCCTCCCCCTCGCCGATGGGGATCTCGACGGGGATCACCTTGTCCGTGAGGCGGTTCTTGATGTCTTCGTAGACCCCCTCGAAGTCGGCGTTCTCCTTGTCCATCATCGAGACGAAGAACATCCGGGGCAGACCCCTCGCCTCGCAGTACTCCCAGACCTTCTCGGTCCCCACCTCGACCCCCGAGGTCGAGCCGAGGACGACCACGGCGGCGTCGGCCACCCGCACGGCCGAAAGCGTCTCACCGGTGAAGTCCAGGAACCCCGGCGTGTCCAACAGGTTGATCTTGTGGTCGAGGTAGTCGGCGAAGGCCGGGGTGAGCTGGATCGAGATCCCGTGGGCCTGCTCTTCCGGGGCGTGCATGGTCAGGGCGTGACCTTCGGCGGGGTCCCCGTGGCGCTTGCTCGTTCCGGCTACGAAGCAGAGCGCGTCGATCAGGGCGGTCTTGCCGGATCCGCCGTGACCGACGACGGCTACATTACGGATCTTCTCGGTTGTGTACTCTTTGGCGGATGCCATCAATGCCCTCCTCCGGGATGGTCGCGTTCGACGGTCGACCCCCGGAGACAGCCGCGCGCAGAGGCGCCTGCGGCCCCCGGTTCCGCGTCCACCAGGGACCCGGGACCAGTCGGACCGGATGCGCTCCGCCGGTGGTGCGATGGAGGGACTGACGCCCCGGGAGGGACATCTGGAAACCGTCGGTCCCGGGACCCGGATCCCCCCACGCGGGCACCGGCGGCCCGCCGGGGGGACCCGGAGTCTAGACCCTCGGGGGGGAGCGGGTCAAGCAGCGTCCGCGCCCATGGTCCGGCCCTCTCTCAGCGGCGCAGTTGGTCCGCCTCCGCCTCGGTCTCGACGAGCTGTCCGGTCTCGAGCTCGTGGACCAGGCGGTCCATATCGTACATGTCGTCCAGGGCCTCCAGGATCCCCCGGGCGTCCACCGCGACCGAGCGGTTGAGCTCCGGAAGGTAGATGTAGTCCCCCGGGAGGCTCTCGATGTTGCCGTCGAAGACGAGCCCCACGACCTGGAGGTAGGCGTTGACGACCGGCGAGCCCGAGTTGCCCCCGATGATGTCGGCCGTGGAGACGAAGTCGAGGGGCGTCGCCAGGTCGAAGCCGGCCGGGGGCTCGAGCCACCGCTCGGGGAGCTCCCAGGGCGACTCCGCGGGCGGGTCGTAGGCGTTGCGGAACGAGTAGTAGCGGTCGTAGAGCCCGTAGAAGGTCGTGTGGGCCGGCGCCGTCGTCCCGTTGTAGTCGTAGCCCGTCACCACGCCATCGGCGATCCGGAGGGAGAACGTGGCGTCCGGCGGCTGGGTGGTGCCGTACACCTCGTAGCGGGCTCGGCCGATGAGCCGCTCGATGTCCTCTTCCTGCTGGGTGATGCCCTGCCACCCCTGGACGAACTCGCCGTACGCCCGAAGGTAGCCCTGCACGAATCCGACGGCCGGGTCCTGGGGGTCGAGCCCGCCCCGTTCCGCGGCCTGGACCGCGCTCGCCGAGTCGGAAAGGGCGCTCCGGTCGTGGATCGACGCCGCCGCTCCCTCCACGGTCCGGCCCTGGAGGATGCCGGTGACCAGGTCGCTGTCCTCGCCGTAGTACTCGATGAAGTCGCGGAGGCGCGCCTCGATGAGCATCTGGTCCAGCGTCGCCGGACGGTCGGGCACCGCCCGCATCTGGTCCATCAGGCCCTGGAGCTGGGACGACGACGCTCCTCCCCTCTGGGCGCCCAGGAGCTGGAACGCGATCAGACCGCGGTGGAGCGTGGGGCTGGCGAGATCGTCGCTGCCCAGCGCCAGGAAGGCGCCGAACCCCGGGGCGTATTCCTCCTTCTGGTCCTGCAGATCCCGCATCCGCTCGAAGAGGTCGCCGTACTCCTCGCCCAGCTCCGGGTCGGCCTGGATCGAGTCCTGGAACTCGCGCTGCGAAGCCATCCGCCGGGCGATGATCGCGGGATCCTCCAGGCCGTCGATCTGCCCCTGCATGGCCTTCTCCTGGTTGCGCAGGCTGAAGGCCAGGTTCCGCAGATCCAACTCCTCGGCCTCCGCGGGGAAGGCGTCGATGAACTCCTCCAGGACCTCCGCCCGGTCGCGGACGAAGCGGAGCACGTGGGCGTCACCGATCTCCCGGCGGAACTCGAGCTGCGCCACCGTCTGGAGCCGGTTGGTCGTGCCCGGGTTGCCGATGATGAAGATGGGGTCCCCGGCCTCCGCGCCCCGGTCGGACCACTGGAACCAGTTCTCGGTCCGCAGCGGCTCGCCCTCGTCGTCGTAGATCCGGAAGAACGAGAAGTCGAGGTTGTAGC
>JASFUL010000464.1:0-4839 GCA_050050315.1 Gemmatimonadota bacterium | reverse complement strand
CGTGGCGGGGGTGGAGGGGAACGGGCAGCGGGAGCTCGCGCTGATCCTCGCGGGGCGGGCCGCGCCCGACGGGGGCGTCGCCGAGGTCCCGGCCGACCCGGGCTTCATCCCCCCCGACCGGCGACAGGAGGGGCTGATCCTCGACTTCGACCTGGCCGAGAACCTGGCCCTGGCCCTGCACCGCGACCGGGAGATGCGGGCGGGTCCCCTTCTCCGCTGGAGCGCCGTCCGGCGGCGGGCCGACGAGGTGCTCGGGCGCTTCGACGTACGGGCGGCCGGGTCCCGGACCCGGGCCGGGGCCCTCTCGGGTGGAAACCAGCAGCGGGTGGTGGTGGCGCGGGAGCTCGAGCGGGCCTCGGCGCTGCTGGTGGCCGCGAACCCGACGCGCGGGCTGGACGTGGCCGCGGAAGCCTACGTCCACCGGCGTCTCGAGGCGCTTCGAGACGGCGAGCGCCCCCCCGGGATCGTCGTCGTGTCGACGGACCTCGACGAGATCCTGGAGCTCTCGGACCGGATCTACGTCATGGTCCGGGGGCGCCTGCTCCCGGTGTCGGAGGGGCGTCGGACCCGGGAGGGGATCGGCGAGCTCATGCTGTCGGGGACGACGTGACGCCCCCGCTCCCCCGGTGGCTCGGCGCCCTTCCGGGTCCCGTCGTGCGTCGGCTCGTGGCGGTGGGGGGCGCCGTGATCGCGGTGCTGGCCACCCTCGCCGCCGCCGCCCTCCTGCTGACCCTGGGCGGATACGACGCCGGCGCGGCGCTCGGCGCGCTGGTCCGGGGGGCGGCGGGCTCGCCCCGGACGTTCGTGTCCGTGACGCTCGTCCGCTCCGTTCCCCTCCTCCTGACGGGGCTGGCGGTGGCCCTGGCCTTCCGGGCGGGGGTCTGGAACATCGGCGCGGAGGGGCAGCTCTACGCGGGCGCGGTAGCGGCCACGGTCGTGGGGTTGGCCGGCGGGGACGCCCCGGCGGCCGTGCTCCTCCCGGCCGTGGTCCTCGCCGCCCTCGTGGCCGGGGCGGCGTGGGCGGCGATCCCCGCCCTGATGCGGATCCGGCTCGGCGTCGGCGAGGTCGTCCCCACCATCCTGCTGAACTTCGTCGCCATCGACCTCGCCGCCTGGCTGGTCCACGGGCCGCTCCAGGAGTCCCGGGGCGTCTTCCCCCAGTCGGACCCCATCGCGGTCGGCGCGCGGCTGCCCGTCGTGGCGGAGGGGGTGCGACTCCACCACGGTTTCACCCTGGCCCTCGGGGCGGCCCTCCTGCTCTGGCTCGTCCTTCGCCGGACCCGGGGCGGGTTCATGGTGCGAGCCGTGGGCGCCTCGCCGGCCGCCGCCGAGGTGGCGGGGCGGATGCCGTCGCGGGGGGTGCTGTGGGCGGTGTTCCTGGCGTCCGGGGGGCTGGCGGGGCTCGCGGGCGGGGTCGAGGTCTCCGGCGTGACCCACGCGCTCTACGAGGGGCTGTCCCCCGGGCACGGCTACACGGCCATCGCCGTGGCCCTCCTGGCCGGGCTCCATCCGGTGGGGGTGGTGCTCACCGCCCTCTTCTTCGGCGCGCTCGAGGGAGGCGCCGGCGCCATGCAGCGGGAGGCGGGCATCCCGGCCGCGTGGGTGCGGGGCATCGAGGCCCTGGTCATCCTGAGCGTGCTGGCCGTGGATCGGGGCGTCCGCCGGGCCGGGGGGGAGGCGCACGATGCCTGACGGGCTCACCCTCGCCGCCCTGGCGGCCTTCCTGGAAGCCGGAGTCCGGCTCGGCGCGCCACTCGCCCTGGCGGCCCTGGGCGAGACGATCACCGAGCGGAGCGGCGTCATCAACATCGGCCTCGAAGGGTCGCTCATCGCCGGAGCGCTGGGAGGCGCCATGGGAGCGCTCGCCACGGGCTCGGCGGGGGCCGGCGTGCTGGTGGGGGCGGTGGCGGGCCTCGGGGTGGCCTTCGTGTTCGCGGTCTTCGCCGTCGGCCTGGACACCGACCAGATCATCACCGGTACGGCCGTGACCCTCGGGGGGCTCGGCTTCACCGCCGTCGTCTACGAGGCGAGCTTCGGCGCCACCGGCACCGCGCTGACCCTGCCCACCCTGGCACCCCTCCCGGTGCCGCTGCTCGAGTCGCTTCCGTTGGTGGGCCGGGCCCTCTTCGGACAGGCCCCCACCGTCTACCTGGCGTACGTCCTCACCCCGCTGCTGTGGCTCTTCCTGTTCGGGACCGGGTGGGGCCTCGAGCTCCGCGCCGTGGGCGAGCGGCCGGCCGCCGCCGAGGCCGCCGGCGTCCGCGTGCGCCGGGTGCGCTTCCTCGCCACCCTCTTCGGCGGGCTGCTGGCCGGGGTGGCGGGGGCGCACCTCGCCCTGGCCCACGCGGGGACCTTCGCCGAGGGGATGAGCGCCGGGAAGGGCTTCATCGCCATTGCGGTGGTGGTGCTGGGTCGATGGAACCCGGTGTGGGTGCTGCCCGCCGCCCTCTTCTTCGGGGCCGCCGAAGCCCTCCAGTTCCTCCTCCAGACCCTCGGCCTGGACGTCCCCTACCAGCTCTTTCTCGCCCTTCCCTACCTCGTCACGCTCGTGGCGTTGGCGGGTCGGCTCGGTCGCGCCCGGGCCCCGGAGTGGCTGGCCCGCCCCTGGCCGTCGACGGGGTCGTGAGGGGCCCGGGCCTCTCCCCCCGGCGGGTCCCGGGACCCCGGGGGTACTCTCCGGGGTTGCAGTAATGGCTACGGAACGGACGCTTACGAAGCCCTCTCTTCCGCTCCATCCCTCGCCACGGGTTCCGCGCCATGCCGCCGAAGAGGACGCTCAGCACGCTCCTCCGCGCCGCCACCGGGGTGGCGGTGGCCTTCGCCACGCTCGCCTTTCCAGGCCGGACGACGGCGCAGGAGCCGGAGTACGAGCGGGGGATCACGGGCGTCGGGCTCCTGCTCCGCCAGCTCGACGGCGCCAAGCGGGTGCTGGTCATCGGAGCGCACCCCGACGACGAGGACACCTCGCTGCTGGCCACCCTCGCCCGGGGCCGTGGGGCCCGTACCGCGTACCTCGCCCTGAGCCGTGGGGACGGGGGACAGAACCTAATCGGTCCGGAGCTCGACGAGGGGCTCGGCGTCGTCCGCACCGGAGAGCTGGTGGCCGCCCGGGAGCTGGACGGGGGGCGCCAGTACTTCACGCGGGCGTTCGACTTCGGCTACTCCAAGAGCGCCGACGAGGCGCTGCGGAAGTGGCCCCGGGAGGAGCTGCTGCGGGACGTGGTCTGGGTGGTGCGGACGTTCCGTCCCCACGTGATCGTCTCCGTGTTCAGCGGCACCCCCGCCGACGGTCACGGCCAGCACCAGGCCGCGGGTATCGTCGCCCGCGACGCGTTCGAGGCGGCGGGCGATCCGACCCGGTTCCCGGACCAGCTCGCCGAGGGCGCCGTGGCGTGGCAGCCTTCCAAGCTCTACCAGTCGGCGTGGCGGAGCCCCGAGGAGGCCGATCTCGAGATCGCCACGGGCACGTACGACCCGCTGCTGGGCCGCTCCTGGTACCAGCTCGCCATGGAGTCCCGGAGTCGCCACCGCTCGCAGGACATGGGCGTCGCCCAGCCCCTGGGCCCCCGGAACTCCTCCCTCCTCCTCGTGCGGACGGCCGACGGCGTTGAGGCCCCCGCCGGTGACGGTCTCTTCGCCGGCGTGGACACCGCGCTCGCGGCCTGGGTCGAAGGGCTGCCACCCCACGGCCGGGCGGGCGCCGGACGGGCCATCGAGCGCTACCGCGAGGCGATCCACGAGGCGGAGGAGGCGCTGGACATCGCGTCTCCGTTCGACGCCGCTCCCCCCCTGGCCCGGGCGCTGGAGCACCTGGCCACCGCCCGGCAGGCGGCCGAGCAGGCCCCCGAGGCGGCCGCGGAGCTCCTCCGCCTCATCGACGAACGGCAGCACCTGGCCGAGGAGGCGCTCCTCGACGCCGCGGGGCTGGTCGTCGAGGTCCGCTCGGGCGACGACCTCGTCGTGCCCGGGCAGAGCGTGCCGGTGGAGGTGGAGCTCTGGAACGGCGGTCCGTACCGGGTGGAACGGGCGCGGCCGGCGCTCGACCTTCCCGAAGACTGGAGCGCGGTCCCGGTGCCGCCGGCCGTGGAGGACGACAACGGCTCGTTCTTCGCCCGCCGGGGCGGAGGCACGGCGGTCTCGTCCGAGGTCCCGGTGGCGGTGGAGCCGGGCGCCAGCGTGATCTGGCGGTACACGGTCACCGTCCCGCCCGACGCCTCCCTCTCCGAGCTGTACTACCTGGAGGAGCCCCGGGACGGGGCCATGTATCGCTGGCCGGACGACCCCGCGGTGAGGGGGCTGCCCCGGCAGCCGGCGCGGATGAACGGCTCGGTGGCGCTCTCCGTGGCGGTGCCCCTGTACGGCGACCCGGTCCCCGTCGCGCTGGACGTCCACCGGGCGGCGCGGTACGTGGGCGTGGACAAGGCCACGGGTCAGTTCGACACCCCCGTCCTCGTGGTCCCCTCGGTCTCGGCCGCGGTGGAGCCCGGGGTGATGGTCGTGCCCGCCGGCCGTCCGGACGACCGTACGGTGACGGTGACGCTCCACGCCTGGGCCCCGGGGGGCGCCTCGGGCGACCTGCGCCTCGAGGCGCCGACGGGATGGTCGGTCGAGCCGGCCTCCCTCGCCTTCGACCTCGACGAGGAAGGCCTGGAGGAGTCCTTCGTCTTCCGGGTCGGGCCACCTCGCGACGCGGAGCCCGGTCGCTACGCGCTCCGCGCCCGGGCCACCGGGGCGGACGGCCGCCTTCACGAGACGGCCGTGCAGCTCATCGACTACCCCCACATCGAGCGGGCGGCCCTCTTCGAGCCCGCGGCCACGGCCGTGACGGTGGTGCCCGTG
>JASFUL010000463.1:0-4853 GCA_050050315.1 Gemmatimonadota bacterium | reverse complement strand
ACGGCGGTCTCCGGCAGCCACATTCCGGCGGGGTCGCGGCGGAAGCGGAAGCGGAAGTCCTCGATGCCCCACCGGACCTGGGTGCGCTTGTCGCGCCGGTTGGCCAGCGGGAGGATCAAGTGGTTGTACGCCTGGGCCATGGCCGAGCCGTGACCCTCGAAGCGTGCCGCGCTGCGGCGGTCGGCCTCGAGGATCGCGTGGTACACGTCCGTCCTCTCCCGCCGCATCCACATGAGCAGCGTGGGCCCGAAGTTGAAGCTGATCCGCGCGTAGTTGTCGATCAGGTCGCGGATCCGGCCCGCCCCGTCCAGGATGCGCGCCGCCCCGTTGGGCTCGTAGCACTCGGCCGTGATGCGCTCGTTCCAGTCGTGGTAGGGCGCGGCCGAATCCTGGCGCTCCACGGCCTCCAGCCACGGATTCTCCCGGGGCGGTTGGTAGAAGTGGCCGTGGACGCAGACGTAGCGGGGACGATCGCTCAACGGGGCCTCCTGGGGCGACCGGGGTGCGCGGCGCGGTGGGGTCCGGAGCGCCGTTCCGAGGACCTCACGGGGCCTCGGGCTCCTGCCAGACGTCTTCCAGCTCCGCCCCCCCTTCCCGTCTGGACGGCGCGGAGCCCGGCCTGCGGGGGCGCTCTCCGGGGCTCTCCCCACCGGCCCGGCCCCCTCCTTCGGAGGCCGCGTCCGCCGGACCTTTCAGCAGCACGAGGGACAGGGGAGGCAGCGTCAGGCTCACCGAGTGGTAGCGTCCGTGGTACGGGACGGGCGTCGACTCGACCCGGCCCTGGTTGCCCATCCCGCTCCCGCCGTACGGCGAGGCGTCGGAGTTGAGCAGCTCCCGCCACGCGCCCCTCCGGGGCACGCCCATCCGGTAGTTCTCGCGGGGCTCGGGCGTGAAGTTCAGGACAGCCATCAGGGGCTGGGAGCCGGGTGCCTTGCGCAGGAAGGAGAGCACGCTCCGGCTCGCGTCGTTGGCCTCCAACCACTCGAATCCGCCGGGATCGAAGTCCCGGGCGTGGAGGGCGGGCTCCTCCCGGTACACCCGGTTCAGGTCCTGTACCCAGCGCCGGACGCCCTCGTGTCCCTCGCGCTCCAGGAGGTGCCACTCGAGCTGGCCCTCGTGGCTCCATTCGGACTCCTGCCCGAACTCGCCCCCCATGAAGAGGAGCTTCTTCCCCGGCTGGGTCCACATGTAGCCCAGCAGCAGGCGCAGGTTCGCCAGCCTCCGCCACGCGTCGCCGGGCATGCGGCCCAGGAGCGAGCCCTTTCCGTGGACCACCTCGTCGTGGGAGAGGGGGAGCATGAAGTTCTCGTTGAAGGCGTACACGCCCCGAAAGGTGAGCTCGTTGTGGTGGTAGGAGCGGTGGACGGGGTCCCGCGTCATGTACTCCAGCGTGTCGTGCATCCATCCCATGTCCCACTTCATCCCGAACCCGAGCCCGCCGACGTAGGTGGGACGGGACACCATGGGCCACGCCGTGGACTCCTCGGCCACCGTCAGCGCGTCGGGGTGGTGGCGGTACACCTCCTCGTTCAACCGCCGGAGGAAGGCGATTGCCTCCAGGTTCTCCCGGCCGCCGTACTCGTTGGGGATCCACTCGCCCCCCCTCCGCGAGTAGTCCCGGTAGAGCATCGACGCGACGGCGTCCACGCGGAGGCCGTCCACGTGGTAGCGGTCGAGCCAGAAGAGGGCGCTGGACAGCAGGAAGCTGCGCACCTCGTGGCGACCGTAGTTGAAGATGAAGCTGTTCCAGTCGGGGTGGAATCCCTCCCGCCGGTCGGCGTGCTCGTACAGGTGCGTGCCGTCGAAGAACCCCAGGCCGTGCTCGTCGGTGGGGAAGTGCGAGGGGACCCAGTCGAGGATGACTCCGATCCCGCGCCGGTGGAGCGTGTCGACCAGGTACATGAAGTCCTGGGGCGAGCCGAAGCGGGACGTGGGGGCGAAGTAGCCCGTGGTCTGGTAGCCCCACGAGCCGTAGAAGGGGTGCTCCATCACGGGAAGGAGCTCCACGTGGGTGAAGCCGGCCTCCTCCACGTAGTCCGCCAGCGCGTCGGCCAGCTCCCTCCACCCCAGGAACTCCCGGTCGTCCCAGGGCCGTCGCCAGGAGCCGGCGTGCACCTCGTACACGCTCATCGGCGCGTCGTGGGCGTTCCGTCCGGCCCGGGTCTCCATCCACTCGCCGTCCCCCCACTCGTAGTCGAGGTCCCACACGACCGAGGCCGTCTCGGGCGGGGTCTCGTGCAGGAAGCCGACGGGGTCGGCCTTGTCGGCGGCGTACCGCCCGTGACGGGACGCCACGTGGTACTTGTAGCGGGCACCCTTCCCGACGTCGGGCACGAACCCGGTCCAGATGCCCGAGTCGCCCCGGGGCTCGAGGGGCGTGGCTCCCTTGCGCCACCCGTTGAAGTCCCCGATGACGCTCACCTCTCCCGCGTTGGGCGCCCACACCGAGAAGTGGCAGCCCGGCCGGCCGTCGCGTTCGCCGGGATGGGCGCCGAGGCGCTCGTACAGGCGCACGTGGCTCCCCTCGTTGAACAGGTAGAGGTCGTCGTCCGTGAGCCAGGCTGGATCCGTCATCGATCGCCTTCGTCGGAAGGTGCGCGTCGCTTGTCGTCGATCTCGCGGAGGACGGCCTCGACGCCGTCGTCGGCCGCGAGCTCCTCGAGCGTCCGTGCCGCCCGCAGGGTCCAGTTCTCCGGACTGGCGGTGCCGGGGACGTTCTGGGGGCGCTCCTCGAGCCAGAGGTCCTCGAGGTTGACCATCAGGAGGCGTGCCGGCGAGCCGGCCAGCCGGAGGAGCACGCGGTCCAGGACGTCCCGGGGTGAGTCGTCCGGGTCGAGGCCCCCCAGCCATGCGCCGACGCCGCCACGCCAGCGGCGCCGGGCGCGCCGCTCGTCCTCGGCGTCCCCGGCGCCGAGGTGTCCGCGCTCCACCCGTTCCTCGATGTCGCGGCCCCGCCAGAAGGCGGCGAACGGAGGGAGGTCGTGGGTGTCCACGTACGCGACCGAGCGCGCCGCGGGGCCGGCCCCCGCGCCGTCGTCGTCGTCCGCCTGCGCCCCCACGTTCCGGTCGGGACCGCCGCCCTCCACGTCGTCCGCCGCCTCGAGCCCCACCTCGAACGGCAACACCCACATCCGGCGGGCGCCCCGGCGCTCCATCTCCCGTCGCACCTCGGCGGGCACCGTCCCCAGGTCCTCGCCCACGACCTCGCACCGGTGCCGCCGGGACTCCAGGCACAGCGCCGCCCACAGCTCCTCCGACGGGTAGCGGACGTACACGCCGTCGGCCGCGGCGCCGCCGGCGGGCACCCAGAACAGGCGGTGCAGGCTCATGACGTGGTCGATCCGGAGCACGTCGGCGACGCCCATGAGGTGGCGGAGCGAGGCCGCGAAGTAGGCGTGTCCCTCGTCCCGGGATCGGGCCGGGTGCAGGGGCGGGAAGCCCCAGTCCTGTCCGCCGGCGAAGAAGGCGTCGGGGGGCGCCCCGCCCGACGCTCCGGTGGCGAACGCGTCCCGGTGCCGCCACACGTCGTAGCCCCGGGGATGCGATCCGAGGGGGAGGTCCAGGTAGAGCCCCGCGACGTCGGAGCGTCCCGGCCCGGTCAGCCGGGCGAGCTGCTGCTCCATGGCCCACTGCACGTAGAGGTGGTAGCGGACGCGGTCGGCCGGGGCCGCTCCCGCCTCGAGCGCCCCGGACGCCGCGGGCTCGGGCCACGCGGACCACGGCCTGTCCACCGCCTCGCCGTACGCCCGGAAGCACGCGTAGTCGAGGGCGTCGGGACGCTCACCCGCGAAGCGCCCGAGGGGCCCGGCCAGGCCGCTCTGGCCGCCGGGGCCGGCCACCGCCCGGGCGAGGGGCTCGAGCACCCGCCGCTTGTGGGCCATCACCGCCCGGTGGTCGAGCCGGTCGGCGGCCCGGAGCCGCTCGGCCTGGGAACGGTGGCCGGCCGAGTCGAGGACGCGCCGGGCGTCGGGGGCCGCCTCGAGCCCCGGGGCGTGGTCGAGGTCCAGGTGGAGCTCGTTCCAGAAGAGGCGGCTCACGGGCGCGTAGGGGCTCGGCTCGAAGGGCTCGGCCCGGCCGTTCCCGGCGCCGGCCCCGTGGCCTCCGCCGAGGAATGCCGCCAGCAGCGGCAGGGTGCCGACGAAGGCCCCGCCCCGCTCCCGGGTCCAGAGGGCGAGCCGCTCCAGGTCGCCCAGGTCGCCGACCCCCCGGTCCCGGGCGGTGCGGAGGGCGTGGAGGGGGAGGAAGGCGCCCCAGGCCCGCCAGCCGCGGGCCGTGGCCGGGTCGTCGGGGGGCGCCGTCCGGGCGTCGGGCGTGTCGCCGCCCGCCTCGGCCGGCCCGTCCCACGTGCTCCGGGGCGCCCGGATCAGCCGCGTCGACGCCTCGCGGTCGGCCGTCCGGATCGAGACGTCGTGCCAGCCGACGGGCAGGTCGGGAAGCGCGAGGGTGCCCCAGGTGAACGGGCGGCCGTCCACCCGAGCCTCGTCCTCCCACCCGATCTCGTGGGGCTGTACCCGGCGCTCGGCCACGCCGCCGTCCTCGAGGGCGACCCGCAGCTCCAACGGAGTCCCCGTCTCGGCCCGGGGGAGGCGGAGGGTCACGGCCGGACGGTCGCCCTCCCACGCCACGGTCACGGGCTCGAGGGCCCGCTCCCAGCGTCGGGTCCGGACGGCCCTGAGCGCATCCTCGAGGGCGTCGGGACCGCCGTCGTCGTCCAGGGGTGCGCCCAGCTCGCGCAGCACCGCGCGGACCGACGGCTCGGGGGCCTCGTGCCACCCACCCCCCGCTTCGTGGCGACGCTGGACGCCCAGGAGGTCGCACAGCTCGTCGAGGGTCGTGGAAGGTCCCGCGGGAGG
>JASFUL010000462.1:0-4858 GCA_050050315.1 Gemmatimonadota bacterium | reverse complement strand
ACCCCCTCTACCTCGGGAGCTTCTTTCTCGGGCTGGGGGTCACCGTGGCCGGAGGACTCTGGTACTTCGTGGTCCTCTTCGGTGTCTTCTACTGGGTGATCTACGGGAGGACCATCCGGGGTGAGGCGGCGCTCCTCGAGGAGCTCTTCGGCGAGCGCTACCGGCACTACGCGTCCCGGGTCCCCCTGGTGCTCCCGCGCCTGACGCCCTACCGCCCGCCGCCGGGCGCGGACCGCGCCTCGTTCACCCTGGCGCGTTGGCGCCGGAACAGGGAGTACGAGGCCCTGCTGGGGACCGTCGCGGGCTTCGCCTTCCTGGCCGCCAAGATGTGGTGGCTGGGCGGCGGCTGAGCCACGCCTCACCTCGACGGCGGCGCCCGGGCCGTCAGCGGGTGGAGAGGTAGCGTTCCTGCGCCGCTTCGACCTTCTCGAGAACCATGTCGACGGTGATCCGCTTCATCCCGTCCCGGTAATCGGGCGTCACGGGGTACGCCTCGCCGGGGAACTCGGCGTACCCGTCCACCACCAGGTCCTGGTACCGCCGGTACGGTCCGGTCCGCTTGGGGTTGGTGAAGCCGTAGAGCCCCACGACCGGGGTCTCGAGGGCGCGGCTGATGTGCAGCGGCCCCGTGTCGGGGCTGATGGTGAGCGAGGCGCCGTCCAGCATCCACACCAGGCGTCGCAGGTCGTCGCCGAGCATGTCGACGACCTTCGCCCGCGTGAGCGACAGGACCCGGTCGGCGATCTCGCGCTCGAGGGGCGAGGGCCCTCCCACCAGGACCGGTCGCATCCCGTGGGTCGAGTCCAACTCGTCGAGGACGACGGCGTATCCCTCGGGGCTCCAGTTCTTCGCGGGCTTGCTGGTCCCCACCACCACGGCGCAGACGGGTCGGTCGAAGCGCGAGAAGAACTCCGCCTGGGCTTGCCGCTCCCGGTCGCTGATGGGGATGTCCCACACCGCCGGGTGGGGGTCGATGCCGAGGTGCTCCAGGAATTCGAAGTACTGGTCCTGCACGTGGCGCTGGCCCCTCGCTTCGATCCGCACGTCGGTGAAGAGCCAGTTCAGGTCCCGGGCCCGCCTGCGGTCGAAGCCCAGCTTGGTGCAGGCCGGCGCCAGGGCGGTCAGCACGCCCGCCTTGAAGTAGACCTGTAGCGCCAGGAGGAGGTCGAAGGGCCGCTGGGGGTACTTCTCGGCGAGCTCGCGGAAGCCTTCCCACGCCTTCAGACCCCGGCGGCGGTGGAAGACGAGGAAGCGGTCGACGGCCGGGTGGTCCCGGACCAGCACGTGGGGCACCGGCTGGATCACCCAGGTGATGCGCGTGTCGGGCCAGTGGCCCTTGAGCGCGTTCGCCACCGGGAGCACGTGCACCGCGTCGCCGATGGCGCTCAGCATCACGATGCAGATCTCCCGCGGCGGATCCGCCCGAAGGGATCGGTCCATGACCTCGGTCCGGGGTCCGTGGGTGGGATGGATGGAGGATCCGGAAGCTTGGGGTACCCGGGGGCCTCCGTTCAAGTCCCCTCCAGCGGTCCGCCGGTGCGCACGGCCTCCCGCAGCACCTCCCACTCGTCCTCCCCGAGACTCCTCCCCGTCGCCCGCTCGAACTTCCGGAGAGAGCGCTCGAGCCGGCCGATCATCGCTGCGGCCACGAGGTCCGGGCCGGCGACGTCGAGCCGGCACCGGTCCAGGTCCAGGAGGAGGACGGCGAGACCGTCCTCGCGGTGCGCGACGAGGATGTTCCGCGCGTTCAGGTCGGGGTGGTACACCCTGGCCTCGGCGGTCCGGACGACGAGGTGGCCGGCGAGCGAGAGAGCCCTGGCCCTGGCCCCGGTCCAGCGGACGTCGTCGTCCTCGTCGAAGAGGATGGCGGCGAGATCCCGGGAGTCGGGCACGTAGGCGGTGACGAGGTCTCCCCGGTAGAAGAGTCCGGCGGGGTAGACGGCCCCGGCCACCACCTCCGGGGTCGGAACGTCGCGTCGCTTCACCTCCCCGGCCCATCGCGTCTCGGAGATCGGCCGGGGCTCGCCGACCCGGAGGTAGCGGTCCCCGAGGATCGGCCCCATGGCGCCTCCCCTGAAGTAGTGACGGACCGCCCATCGACCGTCGGGGGCCGGAACCACCGGGACGGGCCCCCGTCCCTCCATGGCGCCGCTCCCGGGAGCCGACAGCGCCCAGTCGTGGAGGGTGCCCGCCTCCTCCAGGGCCCGCTTGACCCACGCCCGGGCCTCGGGCAGGGCGAAGGCCTGCGCCCCCGGGGTGTCGACGGTCACGTATCCCGCCGGAAGCCTCACGGTGCCCTCCGGCGGCCGGCAAATGCGGGTGCTGGGATGGGGTCCGTCGCGGCCGGGACGGAGGTGTCGGGCGCCTCGGGCCCCGTGCGGAGCGGCCGGCGACGGCCGGCGCCGTAGCACTCGCGCGCCCGCTCGACCCGGGCCAGGACGTCCGCGGTCGTGATGCGCTCCAGCCGCCCCTGCTTGGGCTCGTACCCGGCGGGATCCGGGGCCGCGCCCGGCTCCGTGTAGGCGTCCACCACGAGGTCCCGGTAGCGGCGATAGGGACCCACGCGCCAGGGGTTCGTGTGCCCGTAGAGCCCGACGACGGGAACGGCGAGGGCGTGGGCGATGTGGAGAGGACCGGTGTCCGGACTCACGAGAACGTCGACTCCGTCGACCATCCACATCATCCGCCGGACCGAGTCGCCCAGGGCGTCCACCGGCTCGGCCCGGCACGCCCGTCGTACCTCCAGGGCCTTCGCCTTCTCCTCGGGGGCGGGGCCGCCCACCAGGACCACCGTGTATCCCAGTCCGTCTCCCAGGGCGTCCACGAGCTCCACGTAGCGGCGTACGGGCCAGTCCTTCTTCGGGTTGGCGGTCGCGAGGACGACGCCCGCCACCGGCCTGCCGTCCGGAAGGGCGTCGAAGAACGCCCGCTGGGCGTTCCGCTCTCCGGCGGTGAAGGCGATGCGCCACTCCACCGGGGCGTCGTCGGCAAGCCCCAGCACGCGGCGGTAATCCAGGAGCAGGTCCTGGATGTGGCGCCACGGCTGCTCGGGCAGGTGGTGCGTGTTGAAGAGGCGCACCCCGTCCCGGGTCTTGGAGGGGGGAAGCCCCACCCGGACCGGGGCTCCGGAGAGGAGGGTCGGGAAGACGCTCTTGAAGTACCGCTGCATGTTCAGCGTCACGTCGGTGCGCCGCCCGCGGAAGGCCCTCCGCAGCTCCACGATCCCATGGAGTCCCCTCGACTTGTCGAAGACCACGACCTCGTCCACCGCCGGATGGTGCCGGACGACCTCCGCGGGAGCGGGCTCCGCCACCCAGAGCACGCGCCGGCGTGGATCGTCCCGTTTGAGGTCGCACGCCAGCGGCAGCCCGTGCACGACGTCGCCGATCCCGGTCAGGAGCACGATCGAGATGTCCCTGTCCCGGTGGGTGCGGAGCAGACCCGGGGATCGCTGGGGCATGGGATGGCTGCGGCCCGCCGGCGTCAGCCGGGGGGCCCTCCCCCGGTGTCCGCGGGCTCGATGGGCGGCTCGATCCGGGTCAGGTAGACGACCGGACCTTCCAGCTCGCGTCCCTTGGCGGTCAGCCGGAAGCGGTACCGGCCGGGCTCCGGAAAGACGACCCGCTCCAGGGGCAGGACCAGGCGGGTCCGCGAGGGGGGACGACCGTCGGGCGGTCGGTGGACCTCCGTATGACCCTCGACCCAGGGGGTGGGTCGGCCGGCGGGACCGACCAGCTCGCCCCCGGGGCCCCGCATCTCCACGCGGAAGCTGTAACGCCCGAAGTCCGTCCGGTCCCACTCCACCACCATGACCACTACGAGCCGCTCCTGCATCGCCGGAAAGCCCGGGGCGTACAGGTCGTGGCGGACGCCCTCGGCGTCGAGGTAGCCGTGCGGGTCCTCCGTCGCGTCGTCGCACACGAGGGAGAGCAGGAGGTTCACGGCGCCGCCCCCCAGCCGCCGCCGCCTGGAGATCGAACGCTCACGATGTCTCCCGCCTGGGCGTCGAACGTGGTCTTTCCGGGCACGTCCTCCTCCACCCCGTCCCGGATCAGGACGTTCCGCCCCGGAGCGCCGTCCTCGCCTCCCCGGGTCCCGGCGGGACCGACGGTACGACGCTCGCTCAGCAGCGTGACGCGGGCGTCGCCCAGCAGCCGGATGTCCCGGCGTAGCCCATCCCCCCCCCGGTGCAGGCCACCTCCGCCCGTCGCCCGCCGAATGCCGTACCGGACCACCCGGAAGGGGTAGGCGTGCTCGAGGGCCTCCACGGGGGTGTTCAGCGAGTTCGACATGTGCACGTGGACGCCGGAGAGACCCGGTCCGTCGGGACCGGCCCCCATCCCCCCTCCCACCGTCTCGTAGTAGGCGAAGGGCTCCCCGGTGCGGGGATCGGTCCCTCCCACCGTCGTGTTGTTCATCGTCCCCTGGGACAGCGCGGGGATCCGGTCGGGGAGCGCCCGGGCGAACGCCTGGAGCAGGACGTCTGTGATGCGCTGGCTGGTCTCGACGTTGCCCGCGGCCACGCTGGCCGGCGGGGCCGCGTCGACTACGCTCCGGGCCGGGAGGCGGATCTCGACCCCGGACATGGACCCTCCGCCCGCCGGCAGGGGCTCGCCGAGGAGCGACTCGACGACGCAGCGGACCACGTATCGCGTGGCCGACGCGGTGATGGCGGCCACCGCGTTCACGCCGCCCCGGACCTGGGGAGCGGTCCCCTCGAAGTCCACGGTCAGGCGAGAGCCTCGGACCGTGATCGCCACCCGGATGGGCACGGGCCCGCTGCCGAACCCGTCGTCCTCCAGCCGGTCCTCGGCCTCGTATCGGCCGTCGGGGATCCGCTCCAGTCCCGCGCCCACCA
>JASFUL010000461.1:0-4874 GCA_050050315.1 Gemmatimonadota bacterium | reverse complement strand
GTTCCCTCATCCCGCCGGCCTCGACACCGGCTCGGTCACGCTCCCCCCGCTCAGTTGGCGAACCGGCCCAGCACCTCCGGATCCACCGCGTCCCGGTGGAGCATGTAGAAGAGCACGCGCATGGCCACCCAGTCGTCCCGCATCCACACGTAGCCGCGGCGGCCGGTGGCGGTCCCGTGGGAGTTCTTGATGAGGTACCAGTCGCGCCCGTCCACGACCCGGTGGTCGACGGCGTGGACCAGGTGGTCGTCGGTGGTCCGGTGCTCCACGAAGTCGGCCTCCCGGCTGTCCTGGCCGATCAGCAGGGACGACGTCATGTCGGGGTGGATGACGGCGATGCCGGCGTCGTTCCAGCCGGCCCCCATGTCGCCCCAGTCGGTGTCGATGGCCACCGAGTAGCCCCGGTCCAGCGCCCGGTTGAGGACGCGGAGCCAGGCGTCCAGGGGCAGGTTGTAGAAGCCGTCGAAGTCCCACCAGTTGTCGGGGACGTCGACCTCGCCCTTGGCGTAGAAGGGGATGCTCTCGTACGACGTCACCTCGACGTAGTCGTCCGGATCGATGGCCAGCACCTCGTCGGCGAACTGACGCGGCGTGAGCGTACGGCCCAGGAACTCGATGCTCTCGGGGGGCGGCGCCAGGTGACGGTCGAGCACCTCCCGCACGGCCCCCACCATCGCCTCCTCGTCCCACGTCTCGTCCCAGGCGTCCATGGCCGCCCGCAGCTCGCCGGTCATCTCGCCGGAATTCTCCGGCACCACGTACGCGTCTTCGGGCACCAGGCCGTGCTCCCGGATGATCCACGTGACGTCGTGGCTCAGTCCACCGTCCCAGAAGGGCACGCCGCCGCCCCGGTCGTGGAAGCCCTGGCCCCGGCGCTGCGCGTACTCCCGGGCCTTCTTCACCCAGGCCCAGTACACGACGTAGTACTCGGAGATGTCGAGGTTCAGGTCCGCCGCCTCGAGGGCGGCCACGAGGTCGTCGTTCTCGCGCAGGACCTCCGACTCGAGGAACGAGACGGTGGCGAAGCACCAGCAGGTGCCCCCGCGCTGGCTCTTGATGGGGGTGTGGGCGATGTCGGTGCCCAGGTAGTTGGGCGCGTGGATCGCGTCGAAGAAGGCCTCCCGCTCGGCGCGGTCGCGGTTCTGCGCCGCCAGGGGGAGGGCCGTGAGGAGGACGGCCGGGAGCAACACCAGCCCGGCGGCCGCCCGTCGGGAAGTCGACACCATCGTCTCTCCTCCGGCAGAGGGACCCGGCGGATCGGCCCGACCCGCCGACCACCTCCAGAATGGCACCGGAAGGGCCGCAGGTGAAGCCCGGGCCGACCCGGCCCGGACGGCCCTCCATGCTCGAGGGGCCCTACGCCGCCTCCCAGAGCCAGCTCACCCTCCGTGACACGGGGCGGAACCCCAGCCGCAGGGCGTTCCGGAACGTCGGCCCCGGGTGTCCCGGCCGATCCTCGGGGGCCTCGGCCGTGAAGTGACGGCACCCGGACCGCTCGGCCCGGATGGCCATCTCGCCGACGAGGGCGAGCTGGGCTCCCCGACCCCTCTCCGACGGCAGCGTCGCGGACCAGCCCATCCAGGCCCACTCCCCCTGGACGTGGTAGGCGGCGGTCGCCACCGGGCGCTCGCCGTCGAGCGCCACGAAGGCCTCCCACCCCGGGCGACCCACGAGCGTAGCGATCCAGGGGGCCAGGGAAGGGGGGAGGTCGAAGGCGCGCTGACAGATCCGGCCGAACGCCTCGGCGTGCTCGGGCCCGGCCCGGACCACGTCCAGGCTCGTCAGTACCCAGGGGACGTCGCCGGCCTCCCGGTGCAGGCGTACCCAGCGATCGTACGGGCGGTACCCCATCGTCGTCAGCGCGCCGCGGGTCGGCTCGTCCCCGGCGCCGTCGGTGACCTGGAGGAGGAACCGGGAGATACCGCGTGCTCCGTAGGCCTCGGGTAGCGACGCCGCCAGGGGCCGCCCCGTCGGCCCGAACGCCCGGTTCATCGCGGGAGTGGCGACGCCGGGTGAGAAGAGCACGCCCCCCTGGCCGGTCCGCACGAGCTCCATTCCCGCCAGTCCGATCCCACGGGCCGCCCGGACGTGGTCCTCCCACGCTCGCAGCTCTACCGCCTCCATCGTCGGCACCGCCGGGCACGGAGCCTTCCGGACGGCGACACCCGACTTCCCGTTCCGCCTCTCCGCGATCGTCGTCATGGTCGTCTCCACTCGTTCGAGGGCGCGCATCCGCTGCGGAATCCGCGTACCGCCGCGCAGCAGCTCCGTGGCCGCGACCCGCCCGTCCCCCGGGCGGCCGCGCGGCTCGATCGGACGCGCTTCCTTCGGCCCCTGGGACCCGCGCGTCCGCGTCGACTGTCGGGAGATGCGGAAGGAGAGCGCCGCACCGGACAGCGGGCCCCGCCCCTGGGCGGTCGTCGCGAGAGACAAGGGCGTCGCTCCCTCAGCGCCCGGCCCGAACCACGCTCTCCCGGGCCAGCCGCGCGACGTGGCGAGCCGGGTCGAAGGTCTCGTAGAAGCCGTGAGCCATCACGAAGAGGCCGCGATCGGGCATGGGAAAGCCCCCCAGGGCCGCGGGCGGATCCAGCGGCCCGGCCGGGCCCAGCTCGCACCCCTCCACCACCGCCGCGGTCCCCTCGACGCCCCACACCGCCATCGGGCGGAGTCGGTAGGTCTGCCCGTTGGGCAGCGTTCCCACGAGCTGGAGGCGCCCGGCGCCGAGCGTCCGGGACGCGATGTTCCCGAGCAGCCCGAGCACGGTCCGGCTGTCCCACGCCCGGGCTGGCAGCAACCGGCCGAGGGTGTCGAGGCCCCGGGTGAGGGCCGACGCGCGGACCCGCATCCCCCAGTGGAGGCGCCGTTCGGGAACCCGGACGCTGAGCGCGTCCGGGCCGGTCCAGGCCACCTCCACGTCGGTGACCACCACCCGGTCGATGGCGGAGCCGTAGTACCGCGGGCAGCTGCGGCCGGGCTCGGCGTCCACGTAGAACGTCCAGCGGCCGTCCGGATCCCGGTGCCACACCGAGGTGCAGGGCGGTCCGAGTGGGTTCGAGACCACCCGACGGAAGGCCAGCACGTGGCCCGAGACGAAGGGAAGCCCCAGCACGCCGAAGCCGGAGAAGCGCTCCCCGTCGCCTACGGGAGCGCTGGGGCGTCGCTCGAGGGCCTCGGCGTGGGCGCGAGGCGAACGGAGCAGCTTCATGTGGATCCCTACCGGTTCTTCGACGGGGGGGTGATCGGCTCACCGGGGGATGCGGAGAAGGGAGCGGGAAGGGGACAGCGAGGGGGGATGGAGAGACCCGGAGGACCGGGACCGTCAGTAGGCGAAGAACTCGCCGGGGGGGACCTCGTACCGGGCCGCCAGTTCGGGTCGACCCCACGCCGTGTAGAGCTCGTGGAGCGCACGCCGGGCGTCCACCAGGTTCGGGTGGTTCTCCGGATAGGCCGATTCCAGGCCGCGGAGGGCCTGCTCGAGGACTCCCTCGGCCTCGTCGAACCGCCCGGCGGCGACGAGGATCCGGCCCCAGCGGCGCCTGAACTCCGCCAGCACGATGTCGTCGGGCCCCTCCGCCCGCTCCCGCAGCGCGAAGACCTCCTCCATGTCCGCGCGGGCCTCGTCCAGGCGGCCCCGCATCGCGGCGATCTCTCCCAGGGTCATGAGCGAGGCGTACCGGGACGGATGATCGACCCCGTAGGTGCGTTCCCGCAGGGCCAACGACTCCCGAGCGACTCCCTCGGCCTCGTCGAACCGTCCCTGCCGGGCGATCTCCATCGCCAGAGGCTCCAGCGAGCCGATGACGATCGGACTCTCCCTCCCCGCCGCGGTGCGGCGGAGTTCCACCGCCCGCCGGTAGAGCGCCTCGGCCTCGGCGTGCTCACCCCGCCGGGAATGGATGAGGGCCAGCGAGTGGATCCCGTGGATCAGCCGGAGGCTGTGGTCGCCGTACTGGCCCTCGAGGATGGCCAGCCCTCGCCGGTAGAGCTGCTCCGCCCGGCCGTAGTCCTTCCGGACGTCGCGGAGGTGATCGCCGAGGTGGAAGTAGCTCACGGCGGTCTCGGGGGCGTTCGGCCCAACCGCTCCCTCCAGGACGTCCGTGGCCTCCTGGGCCGTGACCACCGCCTCTTCGAGGCGTCCCTGCCGACGGATGTTGGTGGCGAGCGCCGTGAGCATCTCTCCCGTGATTCGGGGGTCCCCTCCCGACCCGCGGTGGATCGAGAGCGCCTCCCTGTAGAGCGCTTCCTGCTGCTCGCCCTTCTCGATCCACCCCAGCTCGAACACGGCCTCGGCCACGTCGGGATCGCCCTCGGGATGGACGCTCCGGCGTATCTCCAGCGCCCGCCGGACGTGGTCACGGGCGTCGTCGACGTTCCCGAGGTTCCGCTCCACCCGCGCCAGCTCGATCAGCGCCGTGGCTACGTCGGGATGATCCGCTCCCAGCGCGGCCCGCCGGATTCCGACGGCACGCTCGAGCAGAGGGCGGGCCTCCAGCTCCAGCCCCATGTGGCGCTGGAGCTGGCCGAGGACCTCGAGCATGCGGGCCTGCACCAACGGCTGCTCCGCGAGCTCCTCCACCCGTCCGACGCCCCGCCGGACGAGGTCCCGCGCCGTGACGTCCCCCTCCACCATGGGGTCGCCCGCCTGGAACAGCTCCATCAGGAAGTCCGTCACCGCCTCGGACTGGGCCAGCGCCACCTCCGACTGACGCAGGGCCTCGCCCGCCCGGTCGCGCTCTCGGCGCGCCACGCGGGCCTGCCACGCGGTGGTGGCCGCGCCCGCCATGAGCGCCAGCACGGCGGCCACCGCGGCCGCGGCCTCGACCTTGTGGCGGCGCACCATCTTCCGCAGCCGGTAGCCCCGCGTGTCCTTGTGG
>JASFUL010000460.1:0-4877 GCA_050050315.1 Gemmatimonadota bacterium | reverse complement strand
ACGGTGCGCATATTCGCTCCAGCTCTCGGGTCGGGTCGGTGGTGCGCGGCCAGCTGCCCCGTCAACGCAGGCAGTCGTCCCTCTCGAAGCGGACGGCCGTGGCGCTGTAGCCCTCTTCGGGGTCCTCGCCCCCGCTGTTGACCGTGCGGAGGCCCAGCAGGGCATCCGCCCCCAGCTCCCAGGCGCGGACCTTGAGGGCCTCCAGCGTCTCGTCGGGATCGCCCAGGATCTCGCCCGCGTAGGCGGTCACCAGGGCGATCTCCCGGTACGGGCACTCGGGCATGCGGGTGCTGAAGAGGGCCATGTCCTCGGGTCCGGCCAGTCGGGACGCCTCGTCCACCTCCCCCAGCATGGCGACCTGGACCCGGGGCGCGCAGCCGCCCAGCAGGACGATGAACCCCGCCAGGGCGAGGCTGCTCGTGATCCGTCCCATCTCACCCCCTCCGCCGAGGATCATCGCGGGTTGCGACCTGTCACCCAGTGGTACCACCCGCGGTGGGGGACGGGTCCGTAGGCCCCGGATCACCCCGGGGCGCCGCGCTCCGGGTGCGGTCCGAACACCGGCACCTCGAACTGGGCGGCGTAGTCCACGCCCGGGACGGGTGCCCAGAGCTCGAGCCGCCACAGGACCCGGTCGTCCTCCGGGAGCATCTCGGTCGAGGGCGCGTCGGCCGGAACCAGGACGTCGACCGGCACGTCGACGCCTCGACCGCGCCCGACGCGGCCCTGCCCCTCCTCTTCCTCGAGCCAGAGGGTCTCTTCCGAGACACGGGTGTCGCCGTCGCGGTCGCGGTACGAGGCGCGGCGGACGCAACGCAGCCGCACCGTGAACCCCTGGCCCGACGGGAGATGGCGGGGCGACACGCCGGTGCGCACGACTCCGCGCAGGCGATCACCCGGACGGGCCGGCACCGTCTCCAGCTCCAGCACGGACACGCCGAACTTCCGGCCCCGGATCCACGTCCGGACCGTCGCGACGCCCAGGGCCAGCCCCACCAGGGGGAACACGAGCACCCACCACGGCACGTCCCCCCCTCCCCACTCGCTGCCGATGGCCACGGCGGCGATGCCCCACGCGATCACGTTCCACGCGACGGTGAAGCCGATCAGCAGGCCGACGCTTCCGGTTCCGCCCTGGACCACGCGCCCGGCCGCCCAGTCGTCCCTCCGCGTCCACGGCTCGGAGGCCCACCGCCGCTGCATCGCCTCGACCTCACGGTCCGGGACGTCGGCGTCGACGTACCGGTACGTCCGGCTCCTGCGCCGCCCGGCCTGCCCGAACCGGCCCCGGAACGTCTGCTCCCGCTCGCCCACCAGCACCCGGCGGGTCCCCTCCGGCACCCTGAACACGCGGTACGCGCCGTACCCCGCCCCGCAGAAGACCAGCCCGAACACCCCCAGCCCCACCGCCCCCCCGAACTCACCCTGCACGAGTAGAGCTACGCCGCCGATCAGCATCACGGCTCCGGCCCCCCCGAAGACGACGCCTCCGACCGTACTGGCGGCGTTCGGCTCGGGCTCGGGGGCCATCAGCCTGCGGCCGGCCCACCCCAGACCGGCGAAGCCTCCCCCGACGACGGCGAAGCCGAAGAACGCGCCGGGATTCCCGGTCACCAGGAACGCGAGTCCCGCGATCCCGAGAAGGGCCCCGACGCCGACCACGGCACGGAGGGTGAGATCGACCACCGGGTCCCTGTCCAAGGCGTGTCCTCTCGAGGTCGGACGGCGGGCGAGCGGGGGCGTAGGAGGAAGGGACAACGGGCGGCTGCGGCCGCCGGGGTGAGGGCGTCGAGCCGCCGTTACACTAGGAGGGGGTTCGGCGGGACGGCAAGGAGGCACCAGCCCCGCCCGGGCATGGAGGCCGGGCAGCGGTCCGTCCCCGCGCCAGCCGAGGGCCGCATCCGGGCCTCAGCCCCTCCCGTCGCTCACGGTGGCCCGCACCGTGACCCGATAGTCGTCCGGTTCGATGGTCACGTCCGACCGGGGTACGGGCCTCGCCTCGACGATCGCGAGGGTGAGCCCGGCGAAGTCCACGGCGGTCGGTTCGAGGGCCGTGTTGAGCCCGACCCGGGCGTCGGGGCCCATGCCCGGGGCCTCGAGGTCCAGGACGGCCCGGAGGTTGCCCTGCCACACGCACACGACGTCGACCGGGCAGCGCGAGTCCTCCTCGACCGCCACGAGGGTCACGGCCACCGAGGTCCCGGGGATCGTCGCGGTCCGGCCGGGAGCGAGCTCGACCTCGCCCGCGACGTCCCGGTTGGACGCCTCGGAGGAGAGGTCCGGGCCCGCCGGCCCGGCACACCCGCCCACGACCACGAGCAGGGTCGCGGCGACCTGCCATCCCGTCTTGCTCATCCCCTCTTTCGTCCTCACGGTCTCTCCCCGACCCGCGCCCCGGGCCGACCCGCGTGTCTCCATTCCGGTCCCGTACATGAACGAGCGAGGCCCCCCTCGAGTGTCACCGCGGCGTCCGCCCGGCGGGTCCCCCTTCCCCGGAGCCGCCCGGGACCTTAATATGCGATATGCATAAAAAGATCGCTCCCGAGCTCTCGCGGCACCTTCCCCTGAAGCCCGCGCACCACCTCGCGCTCCTCCTCCTGACCGAGGAGCCCACGTACGGCGTGCGGCTTCTGGAGCGGCTGGAGGAGCGCTCCGACGGCGCCGTGCGCCTGAACGCGGGCTCGCTCTACCGCCTGCTGGCGCGGCTCGTGGACGACGGCCTGGTCGAGCCCACGGAGGAGATCACGAACCCGGCGGGGGTCGGCGCACCACGGAAGCTCTACGCCGTCACGCCGCTCGGCCAGCGGGTCCTCCGGGCCGAGGCGGAGCGGCAGTCGGAGCTGCTGGAGCTGGCGCGGTCCCTGGACCTGCTCGGGGAGCGGCGGTGAGGGAGCCGCCCCGCGTCCTGCGGGCGCTCCTCCGCCTCTTCCCGGCCCACCACCGGAACGCCTTCGGCCAGGAGATGTGGGAGGTGGTGCGGTACCGCTGGCGGAAGGAGGGGACGGGACCGTGGCGCCGCGCGCGCCTCGGTCTCGAGACGGGATGGGACCTGCTGTGGAGCGCGGCGTGCGTGTGGGGACGGAAACGGGGAGGGGAGATGATGGACGGGTGGCGAGGGGTGGGTCTCGACGTGCGGTTCGTGCTGCGGACGCTCCGACGGAGTCCCGGGTATGCGACCACCGCGATGGTCGTGCTCGCCGGGGCGGTCGCCGTGTGCGCCACGGTCTTCAGCTTCGTCCAGGGGACGCTCCTCCACGAACCACCCTATCCCGACCCCGGGAGCGTCGTGGTGGTCTGGGGCAGCAACCCCGTCGACGGACAGCTCCGCGACGTCATCTCGGGCCCCAACTACATCGAGATGGCCCGCGAGGCCCGCTCCCTCTCGTCGATCGCGGCGTTCCACCTCGACGACGCCTACCTGACCGGCGACGGACCGCCCGAGATCGTGTCGGCCCTCGAGGTCACGGTGGACTTCCTGGACGTCCTGGGCGTGCGCCCCGCCCTGGGCCGCGACTTCGGCGAGGCGGACCGGACCTCTTCCGCGCCGGCCACGGTCATCGTTTCCTGGGCGTTCTGGCGGGACCGGCTGGACGCCGACCCGGCGGCGCTGGGCAAGGCTCTGTACGTGGAGGAGGAGCCGTACACGGTGATCGGCGTCCTGCCGGAGGGCTTCGAGTTCGTCGCGCCCGCGGACCTGTACGCGCCCATCCGGGACGACATCCTGGCCGCCGACGAGCGGTACCGGATCCACTACCACGTGCTCGGGCGCCTGGCGCCGGGCGCCACGCCCGCCGAAGCCACGCAGGAGCTGTCGGGCGTCATGCGGCGCATCGCCAGGGTGCACACCGGATTCGAGGGGTGGAGCGTCCTGGTCGAGCCCCTCCACGAGGTCGCCGTGGCCACCGTGCGACCGGTCATCTGGACCCTCACCGGCGTCGTGGGGCTCGTGCTCCTCATCGCGCTGGTGAACCTGGCCACGCTCTTCCGCATCCGCACGGTGGGGCGCGGCGACGAGCTGGCGGTCCGGGTGGCGCTGGGCGCCGGCCGCGGGCGCGTCGCCCGGGTGCTGGCGCTGGAGGCCGCCGGCCTGGCCGTGGTGGGGGCGCTGGTCGGCCTGGCGGTGACGCCCTGGCTCCTCGACGGGGTCACGGGCATCCTCCCCACGTGGGTCGCGATCCCGGATTCCGCCGCCCGGGTGCCGGTCCTCCGGGCCGTCCTGGACCCGGGCGTGGCGGCCGTCGCCGCCGGGTCGGCGGTGCTCGGCGCGCTGGTCCTCACCGTCCCGGGGTTCTGGGCGGCGGCTCGGCGGTCGAATCCCGCGCGGGAGCGGCGGACGCACCGGGGAGTCGGGGGAACCCGGCTCCTGGTGGCGGTGGAGCTGGCCATGGCTACGGTCCTGTGCCTCGGGGCCGGGCTCACGGCGCGGAGCGCGGCCCGGCTCCTCTCCACCCACCCGGGCCTCGAGGCCCGGGGGCTGCTGGTGGCCTGGGTGGGGGACGTGTGGGATCTCGGGCCGGAAGGGCGGGTGACGTACTTCCGCGACGTCGTCCGGGAGGTCGAGAGGGTCCCCGGGGTCCGCTCGGCCGCCGTGACCGGCTACCCCGACTTCATGGCCGAGGACGACTTCGCCCGGGTCTACTTCCTGGACCGGGCCCTCGAGCCGACCACGAGCCTGCGGGAGCAGTGGCGCCGGGTGAGCGAGGGGCTCTTCGAGACCGCGGGGATGCACATGCGGTCCGGCCGAAGCTTCCGCCCGGAGGACTTCGAGGGCACGCCGCGGGTGGCCGTCGTCAACGAGGCGTTCGCCCGCAAGCACTACCGGGACTCCGACCCCGTGGGGAGGTTCCTGAGCACCCACAACGACCGCTACCGGGAGC
>JASFUL010000459.1:0-4878 GCA_050050315.1 Gemmatimonadota bacterium | reverse complement strand
TCTCCGCTCCCGACTCGGTCCCCGGGGTCGCGACGGTCCGGTCCGACACGACGCTGGAGACCCACGACTACGACCCGCTCCCCACGCTGCGCCCCCGCTTCTGGGAACCCGTGTGGGCCCCGGCGGTGCGCAGCCGGGGCGTCGACGTGATCGAGCCCTCCCTGGGCGTGCTGACCTCGGCCGAGGACCTGGTGGGACGCCACGCCGTGGACGCGCAGCTCCTCGTCTCCCTCTCCGACCGTCGCGTGTCGGGGAGCGTGGGCTACGCCTACCGGGGCCTCGGCAACCCGGTGCTGTCCGCGCGGGTGAGCCAGGGGTGGGACGCCGGGGCGCGTCGCGCCGTCGTCGAGCAGGACACGGTCGACCTCTTCCTGGTCGAGCGCGAGCGGAACGCGTCGCTGGCCGCCACCTTCCTCCGCAGGCGCGTCCGCCGCTCGCTGTCCCTGATGCTGTCCGGGGGGATGGCGTGGGAGGGGCGGTCGCTGCTCGACGCGGACCTGTCGGAGAGCGCGCTCCGGCTGGCCCGACCCGACGTGAGGCTCACCGACCTCCGCGCGTCGGCGGGCTTCTCGACGGCCCGGGGCCACGCCTTCTCGGTGAGCGCGGAGGAGGGCCTCTCGGTCTCCGTCACGGGGCGCACCCGCGACGAGCTCGACGTGCCCGCCGACGCCCGGGGGGTCCTGGGCCTGGACCGCTCGGTGGACGAGGTCTACGGACAGCTGCGCGGCTACCTGGACCTCCCCGGGCCCGGCTTCGCCGACCACGTGCTGGCCCTGCGGGTGAGCGCCGGGCTGGCCCGGGGGCCCGGCGCCGACCCGTCGCACTACGACGTGGGGGGGGTGGCCGGCGGTCGGGAGCCGTTCACGGGGCTGGGCCTGTTCGGTGGAACCGCCCGCTTCTTCCCCGTGAGGGGCTTCGAGAACGGGGATCGCAGCGGGCGGGAGGCGTGGAGCGCGACCCTGGAGTACCGCTTCCCCCTGGCGCTGGTGAACGAGGGACTCGGGCTGATCCCGATCCACCTGGACCGCGTGTCCGGAAGCGTCTTCCTGGACGCCGGCAACGCGTGGGGACCCGAGGAGGGAGGCGACTTCTACCGGGACAACCTCCGCCGCGACGCCCTCGCCTCCACCGGCGTCGAGGTGCTCACCGACGTCCTCACCTTCTTCTCGATCCCGGTCACGCTGAGGGCCGGGGTGGCCTTCCCCCTTAGGGTGAGGGAGGGGGCCGTGGGATACGTCAGCTTCGGGCGGCCTTTCTGAGACCGGGGACGCCCGCGAGGGCGCTCGCGGGTGCGCTCAGGGAAGCCGGTCGGCCAGCAGCGACGCGATCGCCTGGGGGTCGTCGGCGTTCAGCCAGTGGTGGCCTTCGATCTCGTGCAGGTGCACCCGGCCGGACGCGGACGCCGCATCCCCCAGCCTCTCGAGCGTCGCTCCGGCGATGACGTCGCTGTCCGTCGCCCTCACCACGTGGATGTCCACGCCGGGGGGCGGCGACTCCACCACGGCCCAGAGGTCTCGCCCGTAGAAGTCGGCCAGGAGCGCCTCCATGGAGTCGGGGTCGACGCGCCACCGCCAGGCTCCGTCCAACCCCTCCTCGACGTTCTGCGCCATCCAGCGGGAGATGGCCGGGGGGTAGCCCTCCTCCTCCAGGCCGTGCACCGCCTCCTCGCGACCCCGGAACGGGCCCGGGTGGGCGCGGAGGGCCTCGAGCAGGCCCCAGGGTCCGCCCCGGGGCTCCGCCGTGGCCGGGGTCGAGTCCAGGACCCAGACCTGCTCCGGGAGGGAGAGGCCGTCGTCGGCGGCCAGCCGGACGTATTCCAGGGCGATCTTCCCCCCGAAGGAGTGGCCCAGGAGGGCCCGGAGCGGGGGACCCTCGTCCCGGGCCGTCCGCAGCACGTCGCGGGCCGTGCTCTCCACGGTGTGGGGCGGCTCGAAGCCGTGGGAGTCGCCGTGCTCCCGGAGGTCGTAGAGGTCGACGCCCCAGCCGGGCCGCGTCCGGACCAGGCGGCGGGCCACCGAGGCCCAGTTGCGCCCGTGCCCGTAGATTCCATGCAGGACGCCGAGCCAGCCGTCGGGGGCCCGGTCCTCCGCGGCCGCGGCGCGGACGGGCTCGTGATGCAGCAGGGGCGATCGCCTCATGGTTTGCCGTGTTCCGCTCGCGGGCGGTCGGATGGGGGAACGGAGCGGAGGGCCTACCCCGGGCCCCGGCCGCCGATCCCGTGGGCTCGTGGACCGTCGCTCCGTCCGGTGCAGCCGAGCCACCCGGGGGAGAGCCGACCACCGAATAAAAAGCGAAACCCCGCGCTACGAACGGTGTATCACGAAGAAGTGTGGAGTTCCCCACATCGAACGTGCGTTTCTGGTAACGAACGGCTTGACCACAAGATCTAGTAGGGCTACTTTAATCGTTACCCAATAGATTGTGGTATCCCCGTGGGGTTGTCCACACCGAAAGCCAGGCGAGACACCGTCTCCCGCCGGTTTTCAAGATCCCACGAGACTGTTCTCCACCGGTTTTCCACACGTGGGGCGACCGGTGGATCGCCAGCTACGCCGCTTCGGAGCCCCCTCCCGCCGAGGGCCGACTCCCACCTCTCACCAAGGAGCCCCCAACCATGCCCCAGGCCGACCCCGTCCTCTTCGACGACCGGGTTCCCGACGACCTGCCCGCTGCCGACCTCACCGGGAACGCCCGGATCGTGCTCGGCAAGCGGTACCTCAAGAAGGACGAGGTCGGGAGTCCCACCGAGGAGCCCGAGACCATGTTCTGGCGGGTGGCCCGGGTGATCGCCGAGGCGGACCGGGCGTACGGGGCTTCGGAGGCGGCCGTGGAGGAGGTGGCCCGCCAGTTCTACGACCTCATGACGACGGGCCGCTTCGAGCCGAACAGCCCGACGCTCATGAACGCCGGACGGCCCCTGGGTCAGCTCTCGGCGTGCTTCGTCCTCCCCGTGGACGACGCGCTCAGCAACGGGCGCAGTGGCATCTACGACACGCTCAAGGCGATGGCCCTCGTCCACCAGTCCGGCGGAGGGACGGGCTTCGCGTTCAGCCGCCTGCGCCCCGAGGGCGACACCGTCCGCTCGACCATGGGCGTCGCGTCCGGCCCGGTGAGCTTCATGAAGCTGTACGACTCGTCGACCGAGGTCGTGAAGCAGGGCGGCACCCGGCGCGGGGCGAACATGGGCATCCTGCGGGTGGATCACCCGGACATCCGGCGCTTCATCACGTGCAAGGACGACACGACGCAGATCACCAACTTCAACATCAGCGTCGCCGTCACGGACGCCTTCATGGAGGCGGTGAGGAACGAGGCGGACTACGAGGTGAAGAACCCGCGCACCGGCGAGGTGGTGGGCACCGAGAACGCCCGCGAGATCTTCGACATGATCATCGACGGGGCGTGGAAGACCGGCGAGCCCGGCGTGTTCTTCATCGACCGGGCCAACGAGTACAACCCGGTGCCCGAGCTCGGAAGCTACGAGGCGACGAACCCCTGTGGCGAGCAGCCATTGCTGGCGTACGACGTCTGCAACCTCGGCTCGGTCAACCTGGGCAAGTTCGTCGACCTCGACGCGTCACCGGATCTCCCGCCCGAGGACCGGATCGACTGGGACGAGCTGCGGAAGGTCGTGCACCTGTCGACCCACTTCCTGGACAACGTCATCGACGCGAACCGCTACCCGCTGGACGAGATCACCGAGCTCGCCCAGACCATCCGCCGGGTCGGGCTGGGCGTCATGGGGTGGGCCGACATGCTCATCCGCCTCGGTATCTCGTACGCCTCTCCCGAGGGCGTGGAGATGGCGCGCACGGTCATGGGCTTCGTGAACGAGGAGGCGAGGAACGCCAGCGAGAAGCTGGCCGAGACCCGGGGCGTCTTCCCGGCGTGGGAGACGTCGATCTGGGGGCCCGACGAGACGTGCGCCCGCCGGGCGGACGGCAGCCGGGTGCGGCCCGAGCGGCGCCTCCGCAACTGCAACCTCACCACCGTCGCCCCCACGGGCACGATCAGCATCTTCGCGGGCTGCTCGGGCGGGATCGAGCCGCTGTTCGCGGTGGCGTTCATGCGCAACCAGGCCGGCGAGCTGATGCCCGACGTGAACCCGGACTTCGTGCGCGTAGCGAAGGAGCAGGGGTGGTACTCCGAGGAGCTGATGGAGCGGATCGCCGAGGAGGGCCACATCCACTTCGACGAGGTGCCCGAGGAGGTCCGGCGCGTCTTCGTGACGTCCCACGACATCGCCCCCGAGTGGCACGTGCGCATGCAGGCGGCCTACCAGGAGCACGTCGACAGCGCCATCAGCAAGACGACGAACTTCGCCCACGAGGCGACGCGCGACGACGTGCGCGAGATCTACGAGCTGGCCTTCGAGCTGGGAGCCAAGGGCGTGACGGTCTACCGCGACGGCTCCCGGCCCATGCAGGTGCTGTCCACGGGCAAGACGGCGAAGGGGGAGGTGACCGAGGAGGTGGTCGCGCGCCTGGACGACGCCGACGACCGGATCGCCGAGCTGGAGCAGCTCCTGGCCGACACCCGGGAGGAGGCGCACCGGCTGCGCGGGCAGGTGCAGGAGTACGAGGCCGAGCTGCGTGAGCAGGACCGCACGGCGGGCGCCAACCGGCACAAGCGGCAGCGCCCGCCCATGCTCCGGGGCCGCACCATCAAGATGAACTCGCCCCTGGGCGACCTGTACGTGACCGTCAACGAGGACGAGGGGGGGCACCCCTTCGAGGTCTTCTGCACGCTGGGCAAGGCCGGCGGCGCCGCCATGGCCGACGCCGAGGCCATCGGCCGGCTCGTGTCGCTCGCGCTCCGCTCAGGCATCCCCATCACCGCAGTGCGGGACCAGCTCCGGGGCATCTCGTGCGACCGCGC
>JASFUL010000458.1:0-4880 GCA_050050315.1 Gemmatimonadota bacterium | reverse complement strand
AAGATCACGTTGGAGCCGTCCACCTGATAGCGTCGGTACTCGGCCTGGTTCAGGTTCTGGCCCAGCGTCAGGCTCCCGGAGATGTTCTCGTTCAGCTCGTGGGTCGCCGTGGCCGTGAAGGACTCGTCGTACTGCACGTCCACGAAGTTGGCGCGGATCAGCTGGCCGTTCGGGTACGCGGACGAGCTCTTCGGGAAGAGCGTGATCCGCTCGTCGTTCCGGTAGTCGGCGCCGACGATGAGGTTCAGCGACAGCCACGGCATGGGCGTGTAGTCGGCGCTGATGTTGCCGAAGAACCGCCCGATGTCGGCGTCGTTGCGGATCTCGTTGGCGATCCAGAACGGGTTGTCGTACCCGCGGCCGGTGGCCAGCACGGTCGGGTTCGGGTACCGGTAGCTCCGATGGAGCCCGGTGTTCGGGTCGAGGTAGGGGAGGTTGTTGAACTCGGGCGGGCTGCGCAGGGCGCCGAGCCAGATACCCGAGACGTTCGACCCGTGCTGGATGAAGTCCCCGATGCCGTCCGTGTACGCCAGGTTCCCGCCGATGATCAGGTCGTCGGTGAACGAGTGCGTCCCCTTCAGGCGGATCGTCGTGCGGTTGTACTTCTGGTTGCCGACGATCGTCCCTTCGTGGTCCGTGCGGCCCAGCGAGAGGAAGTACGTCGTGCGGTCGGAGCCGCCCGAGAAGGTCATGTTCGTGTCGAGACGGCCGCCGTTCTGCAGCGCCTCGTTGGCGTGGTCGTAGACCCTCGTGCCGGGTGCGAGCTCCTCGCCCCACGAGACCGACGAGGTCGGCGACAGGTCGTCGCCCAGGCACGTCGGGTCGGTGGCGCCGCAGTCGAGCCCCTGCCCGTAGCGCGTCTGGAGCGGGACGGTCGCGTTCACCTCGTCGAGCGAGTAGTTCGTCGTGAGGGTGAAGCGGTTGTCGCCCGGGCGCCCCTTCTTGGTCGTGATGAGCACCACGCCGTTGGCCGCCCGCGAGCCGTAGATGGCTGCTGCTGCAGCGCCCTTGAGGATCTCGACGTTCTCGATGTCGTCGGGGTTGAGGTCCAGGACCCCGCTGCCGGTGACCGTGCCGCCCGCCGATGACTCGGTCCGGTGGGCCGAGTTGTCGATGGGCGTGCCGTCCACCACGAAGAGCGGCTGCGTGCCCCCGGTGATGGAAGCGGCCCCGCGGATGCGGATGTAGGCGCTCGCCCCCGGGTCACCGGCGTTGCTGGTGATCTCGACGTTGGGCGCCTTGCCGGCCAGGGCCGCGACCGTGTTGGTCTCGTTGGCGGCTGCCACCGCCTGGCCCTCGACCTTGTTGATCACCACGCCGAGCTTGCGGCGCTCCGACGTGGTGCCCTGACCCGTGACCACGATCTCGTGGAGCAGGAGCGGGTCGACGGCGAGCTCGAAGTCGAGCTGGAGGGTGCCACCGGTGAGGGTCAGCTCCTGACTCTCGGTCCTGTAGCCGAGCTGGCTGGCCGTCACGGTCGCCGGTGCGTCGGTGATCCGTGAGGCGGGGACGAGGATCAGGTAGCGCCCCTCCACGTTGGTCGTCGCACCCAGGCTCATGCCCTCGATCACGACGCTCGCGTTCGCGATGGGGCGGAGACCGTCCGTGACCCTTCCCGTGATCTGGGCCGGCTGCTGGGCGGCTGCCCAGGCCGGCGCCAGGACCAGCAGGAGGGTCATCAGGATGCGAACTGCCGAGGTTCTCATACTACCTCCTGATGCGGAGATGCTGCGGTGCTGCGGGGAAACTGTCGTCGTGGTCCCGTGGAGTCCTCCTGGGACGGAGTGGGAGCGTGCGGGCCCGGTGACGCGCGAAGGCGCGACGGGTGGATGCCCACGACGGACGACGACCGTCGACCAGGGCCGCGGACAGACACACCCCGAGTTGCGGGGTGGGTGATCGGGAGCTGCGAGGAAGGCGCACAAGGGTGTTCTCGTAGGCGGCTACTCCTGCCTGCCTGATGAGTGTTGGCCCGAATATCGGGGCCCACCCTTTGCCCGGTCTTTACCAGGTCTTTGACCTGCGTGTGTCCGCACGCTCGACGCCGGGAGGGATGACCCCGAATTCACTTAACGGACGTAAACAATATAGGATGAGAAGACACCCCTGCAAAGAGCCTTCGAGCAATGGGATCACGGCGGCCCGAGCGGCCCTGCTCGGGAAAGCGCGGGGCGCCTCACGCCCTGGACCGCTTCCTCCGCCTCCGGAACACGCGGACGAGCCGCGCCAGTCCTTTCACCGCGACCCAGAGGGCCAGGGCGACCAGAACCAGCGCGACGATCGGGACGAGGACCGCGAGGACGATCACCGTCACGACGCCCAGGTCCTCGACCACGCTCAGCACTGGGTTGGCGGTGCCGGCGGTCGCGGCCGTGCTCCCGGCCCGGAGCCCGGCCTTGCCCAGGTGGGCCACGAGGGCGAGCCCGGCGGCGGCGATCCCCAGCGGGACGGCCAGGTCCCCGAGGCTCGACGGGTCCTCCGGTGCCGCCACGGCCATGGCCAGCGCCACCGCGGCCACGGGCTTGATCGGCAGGTGCACGAGGTCGGACGCGTGATCGAGGGCCGGGATCTTGTCCACCACCTGCTCGATGACGAAGGCGGAGCCGACGGCGATCAGGATGGTCGGGTCGCCGAGCTCCTCGCCCACGACCGGGAGGGTCCCGAGCTGGAGGAGGTCGAAGTGGGACATCGCCACCAGGGTGAGCGCCGCCAGCCACGGGTTGATGCCCGCCGCAGTGGCGGCGGCCGTGACCTCGGCGATCCTCGTGAGCGCGTCCATCAGCCTCCGCCTCCTGCCGCCTCGCCCTCCTCCGGGGTCCCCTCCTCGGCCGCCCCTCCTTCCGGCTCCCCATCCTCCGGCGGGAGCACGGGCTTCACCCGGTACGCCTTCCGGACGACCCCGCCCTCCACCGCTTCCGCCTGGCGCTCGACCTCGAACTCGCCCTCCGCCAGGTAGCGCAGCAGCGCCGAGGCGTGGGCCAGCCCGGCCGACGCCACCAGCTCGAGCCAATCGCCCCGGGCGGTCTCGTCGGGGGCCTCCGTGGTGGTGGCGAAGTAGGTGATGCGGGGCGAGTAGACGCCCTGGCCGATGGACTCGGCCCCCCGGAGCGAGAGATACATCAGGACGTCGCCGCGGAAGTGCTCGCGGAAGCCCTCCCGGTCCTCCCGGCCGTACTTGCGGTAGCGGGCGTACAGACGGTCGCTCATGGCCGCCACGTCGGGGACCCCCCGGATCGACGCCGCCACCGAGTCGAGCATGGCCATCTGGGCCTCCGTGTACTCCGGGTTCTCGTCGTCGTCGACCCAGCGGAAGCCGGGAACGAACCAGCCGCGGGGCGCCCACCAGTCCCGCGCGCCCCCCCGCCGGCTGCGGACCCAGGCGCTGTAGCCGGCGAAGTACTGGACCCACTCGTGGCTCGGGTAGCCGTGCATGTTCACGTAGGCGTCGGGCAGCCACGTCTCCCGCAAGCGACGGCGTGCCTGGCTCTCGGGGTAGATCGGGTCCGAGTCGCGCTCGCCGGCGGTGGCGTCGACGCCCAGCGCCCCCAGGTAGCCCGCGTGGAGCATGAAGTCGGGGTTGGTCTCCTGCATCTCTACGGCCAGGCGGGCGCCGTCGGGGTTCGTGATGGGGTGCAGCACGACGTTCACGTCGTCCAGGTACGACCGGTACGTCGAGTCGGTGGCCAGGAGCTCGGCCAGCCGCAGGATGTGGCTCGTGCTCGAGACCTCGTTGGCGTGCTGCCGGCCACTGATGAACAGCGTGGGCTTGCGCGCGTTGAGGGTGGCCTGGCTCACGTACGTCGCCGGCTGCGGCGGGAGCAGGTCCACGGCCCACACCGGCTGTCCGAGGAACGAGCGCGTCACGTGATAGACGTCGACGCCGGGAAACGTGTTCAAGCGCGCCAGGATCGAGTCGTTCCCGGCCGGAGGGATCGGCGTTTCCCACTGCACCATCGGCTGGCCGTCCCACGTCCATCCTTCGGCCAGCAGCTCCCGCGCGTCGGTGGTCAGGGGGGCGTCGCTGCGGGAGATCGAGCGCACCCGCGCCCACGTCGAGTCGTCCTCCACGCGGAACAGCACGTCGGTCCGGTCCACTCGGTCCCACGCGAAGGTCTCCGTGAAGAGCCCGTCGCCGTGCATCCGCTCGAGCGCGCTCAGCATCCCCTCGAGCAGCTCCGCCGACAGGAACGTCCGATCGATGGCGCCCTCGGAGCTCCGTTCGCGATACTCGTCGTACCGGTCCAGGGAGTCGACGACCTCGACCTCGAAGAGGAGGGACGCGAGGGGCGCGGGGGATGCGGAGCGACTGCCGGCCCGGCTTCCGTCGGCGGAGCGGCTCGCATCGTCGTCCCCGGCGCCGTCCGCCCGTACCGAGACCCCCCGCAGCGGCGGCTCGGGGACCGGGAGCGGTTGCAGGGCGTACTCCCTCCTCTCGGGCTCCATCCCGTCCCGCTCGGCCACCGCCACCAACCGGGGAACGCCGTGCTCCTTGCCCGTGAGGGTCACCGTGGCGGTTCCGGGCTGGCCGGCTCCGGTGGGATCGATGTAGGGAAGCACCCGGCCCGGGTAGGCGAGCCCGCCCACGCCGTAGCGGTTCCCGATGAGGTCGAAGAGGGTTAGCGTCTCGAAGTAGATGTCTTCATGGAGCGCCTCCAGGGAGCTGATCACCTCCTGGTCCACGCCGATCCGCCGGTTCGGCTCGCTCATGCGGAGCTGGATGGAGAGCTCGTCGAAGTACGGCGCGTTCGAGCCGGACGGCTCGCCGTCCTGGATGTCCATCACGTACTCGACGATCCGCCCGTACACGTCCGTCTGCAGCGCGTCCCAGAAGCGCTCCGGGTCGGTCTCGATCCGGCGGTCGAGGAGCGTGTCGCCCGCCG
>JASFUL010000457.1:0-4888 GCA_050050315.1 Gemmatimonadota bacterium | reverse complement strand
ACCGGGAGGCCGAAGGGCGTGGTGCTCACCCACGGGAACCTCGAGGCCCAGGTGCGCGCCCTGGTCGAGGCGTGGGGGTGGAGCGGCGACGATCACATCCTGCTCCACCTGCCGCTCCACCACGTCCACGGCATCGTGAACGTGCTGCTGTGCGCCCTCTGGTCGGGGGCGGTCTGCCAGATCCTCCCCCGCTTCGACGCCGTCGAGGTGTGGGATCGGATGGCGGTGGGCGACCTGACGGTCTACATGGCCGTACCCACGGTCTACCGGCGCTTGATCGACGCGTGGGAGGCGGCCGACGCCGGGACCCGGGTCCGCTGGAGCGCGGGAGCCCGGCGCCTGCGGCTGATGGTCTCGGGCTCGGCCGCGCTGCCCGTGTCCACGCTGGAGCGGTGGGAGGAGATCACCGGGCACAGGCTCCTGGAGCGGTACGGCATGACCGAGATCGGAATGGCCCTCTCCAACCCCCTCGAGGGGGAGCGCCGGCCCGGGCACGTCGGATCGCCCTTGCCGGGGGTCGACGCCCGACTCGTGGACGAGGACGGGAAGCCGGTGCCCGACGGGACGTCCGGGACCATCGAGGTGCGGGGGCCCTCCGTCTTCCGCGCGTACTGGCGGCGTCCCGAAGCCACGCGCGACGCGTTCACCGAGGACGGCTGGTTCCGCACGGGCGACCGGGCGGTGGTCGACGACGGGGCGTGGCGGATCCTCGGTCGGGAGAGCGTGGACATCCTGAAGACGGGGGGCGAGAAGGTGTCGGCCCTGGAGATCGAGGACGTGCTGCGGGGCCACCCCGGCGTGGCGGACTGCGCGGTCGTCGGCGTGGCCGATCCCGAGTGGGGCGAGCGGGTGTGCGCCGCCGCCGTTGCCGCCGGGGGAGCGGCTCCGGAGCCGGAGGAGCTCCGGGATTTCGCCCGGGAGCGGCTGGCTCCCTGGAAGGTCCCGAAGGACGTCCTGCTCGTAGAGGCCCTCCCCCGGAACGCCATGGGCAAGGTGACGAAGCCCCGGGTGCGGGCGCTGTTCGAAATATCCACCCGGGCCCCGGAAGCCGACCCCCCCGGCGGCGGTGGCGGAGTGGACGGGTCGCCGGTCGCGGGCCGGGCGACGCCGGAGGGGGGCCGGGGCCGTTGATCGACGCCGTCCTGGAGAACCTGCGCACGTACTGGATGGTGCACGCGCTGCTCGCGGGGTACACCGTCCTCCTCGCCTACCACGCGTGGGAGGGGAACCGGGGCACCCGCGGGGTCTCGGACTACTACGTGGGCGGGCGGTCCATGGGCGGGATCGCCCTCGGCCTCTCCTTCTTCGCGACCTACTCGTCCACGAACTCGTTCGTCGGCTTCAGCGGGCAGGCGTACGACTGGGGTCTCCCGTGGCTGCTGTTCGTACCCACGGCGGTGGTGTTCTGTCTCTTCGCCTGGACGGTGGTGGCCCCCCGCCTGCGGGAGTTCACCGAAGAGCTCGGGTCCCTCACGATCCCCGACTTCATCGGCTTCCGCTTCTCGTCCACGCCGGCCCGGGTGCTGGCGGCGCTGGTGGTGATCCTGGCGAGCTTCCTCTACATGACCGCCATCTTCAAGGGCATCGGGAACCTCCTCGAGGTCTTCCTCGACATCCCCTACCGTACGGCGATCTGGATCGTCTTCGTGGTGGTCTTCCTCTACACGGCGGTGGGTGGCTTCATCTCCGTGGTGAGGACCGACACGGTCCAGGGCGTGGTGATGATCGTCGCCGCCGTGCTGCTCTTCGCGGGCACGGTGGACGCGGCGGGAGGGATCGCGTCGCTGGGCGAGGTCCGGCACCAGCCCGGGGGCGAGGCCCTCTTCCGCTGGGGTGGGGGGGTGGCCGTGCCGGTCCTCCTCGGGGTCCTCTTCGCCGGGCTGGTGAAGTTCGTCGTCGACCCCCGCCAGCTCTCGAGATTCTACGCGCTGAAGGGGCGGGCGGCGGCACGCACGGGCCTCTGGGTCTCCACGCTCACCTTCGGCGGGGTGTACGCGCTGCTCATCCCCGTGGGGATCTACGCGCGCCGCATCTTTCCCACCGGCGTGGAGGACACCGACCTGGTCGTACCGTCCCTCCTCACGGACGGGTCGGTGTTCGGCGAGGGGGTCGCCGCCTTCCTCCTCGTCGCCATGGTGGCGGCGGCCATGTCGTCCCTCGACAGCGTGCTGCTCGTCATGGCCTCCACGGCCGAGCGCGACATCGTGGGGGTCCTCCGGGGGGAGCGGACCGAGGTGCAGGAGATCCGCTGGACCCGGGGCTGGATCTTCCTGTTCGCGTTCGTCACGGCCCTCATTGCCCTCGATCCGCCGGGCGGGATCGTCTCGCTCACCGCGTTCAGCGGGAGCCTGTACGGCGCGTGCTTCTTCCCGGCCGTGGTGCTGGGGCTCTACTGGCCCCGGGGAAGCGGCGCCGGCGTGGTGGCGTCGTTCGCGGTGGGGGTGGCGGTGCTGCTCGGGTGGAATCTGGTCCCGGGCTCCGAGATCCTCCACGAGGTCTTCCCCGCGCTGCTCCTCTCCACCCTCACCTACGCCGGGGTGTCCCTCGCCACGGACGGGGGTGGGGTGGAGGTCGTCGAGCCGCTGTTCGTCACGGGCGACTGACGGACGGGCGGCGCCGGTGCAGACGAAGGACGTGGCCCCCGCCCCCCTTCAGTCGGCGAGCGCCCGGGCCGGATCGACGCGGGTGGCCCGCACGGCGGGGATCAGGCAGGCCAACAGCGCGACCAGCGCCAGGGAGCCCCCGATGGCGGCGAAGGCCGGGAGCGGGCTGACGACCTCCGAGAGCCCCGTCAGGGCTCGGCTCGCCGCCAGGAACATTCCCGCGGCGAGGGGCGTCCCCGCCAGGAGCCCGAGGCCCACCAGCCCCAGCCCGTTGCGCGCGACCATGCCGAGGACGGACGCCCGATCGGCCCCGAGGGCCATGCGGATTCCCAGCTCCCGCCGCTGGAGCGCCACCGCGTGCGCCAGCACGCCGTAGATCCCCATCGCCGCCAGCGCCAGGGCCACGACCCCGATGACGCCCAGGAAGAGCGCGATCACGCGGGGCCCGGCCAGGGATGCCGACACGACGCTCCCGAGCGTCTGCACGTCCCCCACGGGCTGGTCCGGGTCGACGGACGCCATGGCGTCACGCACCGGTCCGGTCAGCGCCGCCGGATCGCCCGTATGGTGGACGGCGAGCGTGAAGCCGCGCCGCGGGTTCTGGGCCATGGGGAGGTAGACGGCCGGCTCGGCGTCCTCCCCCGCTTCCGGAATCCGTGAATGGAGCACGTTCGCCGCCACGCCCACGATCTCCCGGGGCTGGTCGTCGACCACGATCCGCCGACCGAGGGCGTCACCGTCCGGGAACTCCCGGGCGACGAAGGCCCGGTTCACCACGGCCACGAGAGGGGCGTCCGCGCGGTCCGAGGGAGCCAGGGCACGCCCCTCGCCTACGTCCACGTCGAGGAGGTCGAACCACCCCGGCGAGACGACCTCCCGGACCGCCTCCGGGCGGTCGGAGGGCGTGGCCACGGGCCGGCCCTCGATCTCGTACGACGCCCAGCCGGTCCGACGGGAACGGGGCAGCGACGTCATCGCCGCGGCCCGATGGACCGCCGGGAGTCCCTGCAGCGCGTCCACGGCCTCCTCCTGGAAACGTACCAGGCTTACGTCGTCCGCGTACCGGGTCTCGGGTAGCGTCACGGTGAAGGTCAGGACGCCCTCCGACCGGAAGCCGCCGTCCAGGGCGATCAGGTCCTGGAAGGCCTTGCCGAGGAACGCGGCCCCGGTCAGGAGGGCGAGCGCCACCGCGAACTCGCCCACCACGAACGCGTTGCGGAGGCGCCGGCGACCGCGTCCGGCCGTCCCGCCCCGGCTCTCCTCGCCCAGGATCGACCTCAGGTCGGAGCGGATGACGCTGAGCGCGGGGGCGAGCCCGAAGAGGACGCCCGAGCCCAGCGTCACGAGAAGCACCGCGCCCAGCGTGAGGGGCCGGAGGGTCGGGATGAACACGTCCGGGATCTCGGGCGGGAAGGCGGTCCGGAAGGCCGCGAGCAGCCACCTCGACCCGACCACGCCCACGGCGCCGGCCCCCACGGCGAGCACGACGCTCTCCGTCAGGAGCTGACGGAGCACGCGCCCCCGCTCCGCGCCCATGGCGGTCCGGATCGCGACCTCCTTCGTCCGGGTCTCGGCCCGGGCGAGGAGGAGGTTCGCCACGTTGGCGCAGGCGATGACCAGGCCGAAGAGCGTGACCGCCATGAGGATGAGGGCGAGGCGCCGGTCCGTGGGCCCCGGAATCAGGTCCCGCGCGGACACCACGTCGAGCGTCCACCCCTCGAGCTCGTCGGGATGCTCCGCCGTCAACCGCGCCTGGATGCCCCCCAGGTCCCGCTCCGCCTCCGCCGGTCCGACCCCGGGTCCCAGCCGCCCCACGACGATCAGGCCGGGCCCCGCGCGGTCGTCGGCCCGGTCCCGGAAGTCGCTGGGGCGGAAGAGGTCGGCGTTGGCCGGGAGCGGATCGAACGCTTCTCCCATGACCCCGATCACGGTGTGCGGGGTGCCGTCGAGGACGAGCGTCTCACCCAGGACGTCCGGATCGCCCAGGAGGCGCGTCGCCCAGTAGTCGTGCTGGAGGACCACCACCCGGTCGGAGCCCGGCGTTCCCTCGTCGGGCCCGAAGCCGCGGCCGAGGGCCGGCTGCACGCCCAGCGTCTCGAAGTAGTCGGGCGTGACGGTCATCACCTCCAGCTGCTCGGGACGGTCGCGGCCCGTCAGGTTGGCTAAGCCGGGCGTGTAGGCCGAGAGCTGGCGGAACGAGGCGTTCTCGCGCGCCAGGTCGAGGAAGGTGGCCCCGGGCACGGTCTCCTGGTCGATGTCCCGCCGCAGGTTCTCGTGCCACACGA
>JASFUL010000456.1:0-4890 GCA_050050315.1 Gemmatimonadota bacterium | reverse complement strand
CTGGAGCCCCATCTCCGGGGACGAGGGCTCCCCCGGCTTCACCCCCCTGGACGTGGGGAACCCGGACCTCGGGCCCGAGCGCACCCGTGAGCTGGAGGTGGGCTTCGACGCCGGCTTCCTGCAGGGCCGCGGCGGGTTGGAGGCGACCTACTACAACACGCTCACGTCGGACGCGCTCGTCGGCGTGACGCTCCCGCCGTCCAACGGGATCCTCGCCACCCGCACGCAGAACGCGGGCGAGCTGAAGAGCGAGGGGTGGGAGTTCCAGGTGACCGGGACGCTCGTGAGGACGCCGTGGCTGGAGTGGAAGGCCAGGGGCAACCTGGCGTTCATGTCGAGCGAGGCGCTGGACCTCAACTGCCGCGAGGACGACCAGGGCAACGAGGTCTGCGAGCTGATCAGCTCCGGCCTCAAGTCCGAGATCCGGAAGGGCTTCGCGGTGCCGACCAACTTCGGCTACCGCGTGACGAACGCGAACGAGTTCGCCGATCCCATCGTGTCGGACACGCTCGAAGCCATCGGCCCGGTGTACCCGACCCGCCTCCTGGGCTTCGGCACCAACGTCAAGGTCGGGAACCGGCTGACGCTGGATGCCCTCGTGGAGCACCAGGGAGGCCACTACCTGCCCAACTACACGGGCTACCAGAACGCCCGCCGAGGGGTCTGGTACCCCTGCTACGACGTTCAGCGCAAGATGGCCGCCGTCTACGACGGATCCGATGCCAGCGCCCTGGACGACGTCACCGCGCTGGAGCGGGCCAGGTGCGCCACCAACGCGTTGGGCGGCCACAACAGCGACTTCTGGGTCGAGAAGGCGGACTTCTGGAAGCTGCGCACGATCGCGCTGACGTACGACGTGCCGGAGCGGTTCCTGCCGGGTCGCGCCGACCGGGCGACCATCACGCTGGCCGGGCGCAACCTCTACACGTGGACGGACTACACCGGGCTCGACCCCGAGGTGGAGGACGTCAACGACCGGCTCGGCCAGGTCAGCGAGGGCGCGGGAGAATACGGACGGCGCGAGTACTACTCGTTGCCGCCGGCAAGGACCTTCCTTCTCACCTTCCGCGTGGTCTTCTGAGGCCGGGGGAGAGACACCATGAGCACGACACGCAGGATGCTGGCCGTGGTCCTCGCGGGCGCTCTGCTCCCGCTGACCGCGTGCTCGGACCTTCTCACGCTCGACGTGGAGGCGCCGGGCCGGATCGCGGACGGGGACCTCAACGACCCGGACGCCGTTCCGGGACTGGTCGTGGGCATGTCCTACGACCTCACGGACGGGGTGGACGCCACGTTGCAGGACGTGAACATGGCCGGGGGCGAGATCGGCCACGGGGGCAGCTACGACTTCGGCTCGATCCCCCAGGGCATGTTCAAGCAGGACGACACCGACTGGGACGCCGAGTGGGGATCCATGTCCCAGGCGCGCTGGGTGGCGGAGGCCGGGCTACGGCGCATCGCCGAGATCCTCGACCCGGCGCAGTTCGAGCGTAGCGCCAACGTGGCCCGGGCGTACCTCCTGGGAGGCTTCGCCAACCGCCTGATGGGCGAGCTGCAGTGCCGCACGGTCATCGACGGCGGACCCGATCTCCCGCACACGGAGAACTTCACCCGGGCCGACAGCCTGTTCAGCCGGGCCATCCAGATCGGTCAGGCGGCGGGCGCCACGGACGTCGTGCGGGCGGCCTACGGGGGGAGGGCTTCGGTCCGCGCCTGGCTCGGCCGCTGGACCGAAGCCGCGACGGACGCGCAGCAGGTGCCGACGGACTTCGTCTACTCGTCCATCTTCAGCATCTCCAACCAGAACGACTTCGTGTACGAGACCACGTACCGGAGGGAGTTCTCCCTGTACGGCACCATGTGGGTGCCGTACCCCGACGACCCACGGGTCCCCTGGCGGATCCCCGTCGACAACGACGGACAGGTGCTCAAGGGTCAGGACGGCCAGACGCCCTTCTACCAGCAGCTCAAGTGGACCGACGAGGGCGACGACGTGCCGCTCACGAAGGGGACGGAGATGCGGGTGCTCCAGGCCGAGGCGGCGCTGCGCCAGAACCAGTTCGGCGCGGCGGAGCAGTTCCTCAACCAGGCCCGGGCCCACTACGGCATGGACGACCTGACGCTGCCCACCACGGCAGTCCAGGCGTGGCCGGTGCTGCGCTTCGAGCGGTACGCCACGCTGTGGCTCGAGGGGCGCCGGCTGTGGGACCTGCGGCGATGGGCCGCCGAGGGGGCCCCCATGAAGGACTCCTTCTCCGACGGGCGCGACCTCTGCTTCCCGATCAGCAACGAGGAGATGCGCTCGAACCGGAACGTGTCGGCCCAGTGGGGTGGCTGTCCCACGTGCGGATAGCGCCCCGGGCAGACCGGGTGTGACTTCCACCGACGGGGGCGGACGCGTTCCGCCCCCGTCCACTTCCCGGACCCACGCCGGAGGAGGGGAGACGATGAGGAGAGGCCTGTCGTTCGCGATGCTGCTGGGGCTCGTGGGGTGCTACACGTACGCGCCGGTCGCCCCGTCGGCGGTGCCCTCGTCCGGCGACGTCCAGGTCCGACTGACACCCGCCGAGAGCGCCCGCGTGGCCGAGACCATGGGGTGGGACGATGGCGTCCGCGCGCTCCGGGGGGTGGTGCGCGGTGGGGCCGACACGCTCTTGCTGGCCGTAACGTACGAGCCGAACGGGACCGGAAGGGCCCGCCGGGGTCTCCGGGAGGTCGTCCCGATCCTGCGGTCCGGGATCGAATCGGCCGAAGTGAGCCGGTTCAGCGTGGGGAGGACCTCGGCGCTCGCGGGCCTGGGGATCGTGGTGGCCGGCGCCATCGTCGAGGCCCAGATGCGAGGAGAGGAGGGAACCGGCGGTGAGGAGCCCGGCGGCACCGACCAGCAGTGGGTGACCTGGATCAGGATCCGTTGGTGAAGCCCGGCACGATCCCGCGCACCATGCGTGCGTAGTCTTCCAGGGTGGTCTCGAGAGCCTGCACCCCCTCCGGCTCCGCCGCGTACAGGCGCTTCGATCGACCTCCCCGTTCCGGCGTCGGCTCGCCTTCCCACGAGCGCACGAACCCCTTTTGCTGCAGTCTCCGCAGGGTCGTGTAGACCGCGCCCACGGAGCACGAGCGGCCGGTCCGGTCCTCGATCTCGTCCCGGATACGCACGCCGTACGCCTCCGGGTGGAGCCGCAGCACCGCCGAGACCACGAGCAGCTCGAAATCACCGAGATGTTCAGCCCTCCCAGACATGAGAGACAATGTAGTAGAAACCGCCGGTCCCGGTCCACATCCTTGTCCGGGAGCAGTTCCCGTCTTATTAGTACCACATTGTAATTCTTATCAGGGGGTGGGGATGAGGACGACGGGGCGAGCAGGGCGGGGGACACGTCACGCGGGGCTCGTGACGGCGGCGGTGATCGCGTGGCCGGGGTCGGGGCTCCTCCCCGCCGACGGACGCGCCCAGCGCCCCGACCCGGTCCTGGACCGCGTGCGCGACCGGGTCATGGGTGCCGCCCTGCGGGCGGACACGGCGGTGCTCGACCGCTCGATCGACGACCTGGAGCGACTCCTCCCCGGCGTAGGCTGGGCGGGATCCCACCTCGCCCGAGCCCACACCCTCGCGGCCTTCGCGGCGTGGCAGGGCATCTTCCTGACGTACGGAGCCCGGGACGACACGGACGCGCTCGGTCACAAGGTCACGGAGCATACGGAGGCCGCCATCGCGGCCGATTCGACGTACGCATTGGCCTGGGCGGTCCGCGGCCTGGCCGTGGGCTCGAGCCAGCCCCCGGACCGGGTGGAGGAGGCGATCGAGCCGTGGTTCTCGGTGGCGCGGCGGCTCGCCCCGGGCGATCCCCGGATCGGCCTCGCCGAGGCCCTCGCACTGGCCTTCGTCCCGGAACGTGGTCCCGAGGCCCTGGAGGCTGCGGCGGACGCATTCCGGGCGCACCCCCCGGACCCCGGACCGGACTGGTGGCGCCCGGCCGCCTTCGCCGTGCTCGCCGACGCCCGAGCGGGGTCCTTCGGGGCCGGCGGCGGCCCGTCCGGCGTCGACATCGAGGCGGCCCGGCGGACGCTGGCCGCAGCGCTCGAGGCGAGCCCGTCGTTCGAGTACGCCCGCGAGGTCGTCGGACCCCTCGTCGCCGAGCACCGGTCGAGTCCCCTCGACGACCCCGGCGGCGCGGAATGGGTCGTCGTGGCGGAGGACGGAGCCGGGGACGGCCTCACGCCGGGGGCGCCCGACGCAGCCGAGCTCGCGTGGACGCTGCAGGACGACCGGGTCTGGTTCCGGTTCGGCTATCACGGAGACGCCGCCTTCGACGTCGTCGGAGTGAACGTGGCCGTGGACGGGGACGGGGATCCGTCCAACGGCGCGGCCTGGTGGGGCCGGGGGCACTCGGACTTCCGGTTCGACCGCCTGGTGACCGTGTGGGTGCGGCGACACGGGGGTGCCTGGGCCGGGCTCGTGGGCGTGGGAGACGCCCGTGGCCCCAGGACCCGCCGGACGACGAACGTCGCACGCGAGTCGGTCCGATTCCACGTCGATCCGGCCAGCGGCGCGGTGGCCGTGGGCGTGCCCCGGGGGCTCCTGGGGCGGGGGCCCGAGCTGCGGGTGGTCGGCGCCGTCGGGACGGACAGGCTCTGGAACGACGACCTTCCGGACTCGGGCTCGAGATCGATCCGGCTTCCCGGCGCCGGCTCCCAGGGTCCCCGGAGTCGGCCCCGACGCTGAAGCCCGCTCACGGGCGCTCCAGCGATCCGCGCCAACCCCCCGTCTCCAGCACCGGGCGGCCTCGATCCCCGAGCCCCGGCACCGGGCGAGCGCCGACCCCCAGACGATCGCGGCACGGCTCCCGGGGGAGCCGTGTGCGTCCGGCCGGACGGCGTTAGACTCCGGGT
>JASFUL010000455.1:0-4893 GCA_050050315.1 Gemmatimonadota bacterium | reverse complement strand
TGGGCGGAGTCCGGAAGATCCCGTCATATTCCCTGGCCGCCCGGGATGGGTGCGGGCCGCTCCGGGGAGCCCGGCTCGTAGGGCGTCTGGCGCAGCTTCACGGGCTCGGAGCGCCTCTTGGCCACACGGAGGTTGAGCGTCTCGACGAAGACGCTGAACCCCATGGCGAAGTAGATGTAGGCCTTCGGAATGTGCTGGTGGAGGGACTCGGCCACGAGCGACATCCCGATGAGCAGCAGGAAGCTCAGGGCGAGCATCTTGACCGTCGGGTGGTCCGCCACGAAGCGCGCGACCCTCTCGGCGGCCAGCATCATGAAGCCGACCGCGACGACGACGGCCGTCACCATCACCCCCACGTCCTCGGCCATCCCGACCGCGGTGATCACCGAGTCGAGGCTGAATACGAGGTCGAGAAGGGCGATCTGGAGGATCACCCTCCCCATCGTCGCGTGCCCCGACCGCGCCTCTCCCTCCACCTCCCCCTCCAGCTTCTCGTGGACCTCCCGCGTGGCCTTCCAGAGGAGGAAGATGCCGCCCGCGAGCAGGATGAGATCCCGTCCGCTGAACCGGTGTCCCATCACCGCGAAGAGCGGCTCCGTGAGGCGCATCACCCAGACGATGGAGAGGAGGAGGACGATCCGGGTCACCATGGCGAGGAGCAGCCCCAGACGTCGGGCTCGCGCCTGCTGATCCTCGCGCACCTTCTCTGCCAGGATCGAGATGAAGACGATGTTGTCGATGCCCAGGACGATCTCGAGGACCGTGAGGGTCGCCAGCGCGATCCAGGCTTCGGGGCTGGTGATCCAGTCCATGCGGGGTTCTCGGGGAAAGGGTGCGGATCCGTCGGGACCGGTGCGAGGCCCGGGTCTGGCAAGGTAGGTCGCGCGGTCGTCGGGGTCACCCGCCACCCCGGAAGGAGGCCGGCACGGGTCCCGGAGGCCGGTGCGGGGAGGGTGCCGGGGGCCGATGCGCGGCCCGCATTCTGCGCGGAGTGGCCTGATTGACAAGGCGTCGGGGGAGAGGCAACTTCGGGGCGTGTCCCGTCCCTCCGAGCACGGGCCAACCCCCTCCCTCAGGGGGATCAGGCGTCATGTCCAGTGGCTGCGGAAGCAGGGCGTGGAGGGCCGTCCCCCGGCATGCGTGCGCTCGGATCGTCGGCGGTGGCGGGGACGCCACCGGTGTCAGCGTCCGTCTCCCCACCGAATCGATGCATGACGCAAGCTCTTGCGGCGGCCCGACCGGAGAGTCGGCCCTGATGCCCGTCCCCCGGTCTCGCCAGGGTCCGGCTCGCCCGGAACGTCCCGGAGGGTCCGTCCTCCTCCGCTCCCTGGGAGCCGTCGGGATCCTCGTGCCGCTCCTGGCGGGGGGCGTCTCGGCGCAGGAGCTTCCCCTGAAGCGCGAGGTTCCGGGGGCGGCCGCGTTCCAGTGTCCGGAGACCGCCCTGGATACGGGCGCGACCCCCGAGGAGCGGGGTCAGGCCGAGGAGCTCGGCTCGCTCGCGTCTCAGGCGGTGATCCTCGGCGAGATGGATCGGGCCCGGGAGCTCCTCGACCGGGCCACGGAGCTCGACCCGGGATCGGCGGAGCTGGCCTACCGATACGGTCGGGTCCTGGAGGACGACGGCGAGGTGGGCGTGGCCATCGACGCCTACTGCAGGGTCCTGACACTGGAGCCCGCCGGGGTCGAGGCCCGGGAAGCCCGCGCTCGCATCGACGCCCTCGCCCGGAGCGAGAGGGAGTCCCTCCCCGACGAGGCCGTGACCGCGTTCAGGACCGGGCTCCAGCTTGCGGATGCGGAGCGGATCGTGCAGGCCCTGGACGCCTTCGACGCGGCGGTCGGTGCGGCTCCCGGGTGGGCCGGAGCCGTGTACAACCGGGGGATCCTGCGGGCCCGGGCGAGACGATGGGAAGACGCCCGGGACGACCTCAGGCGGTACCTGGAGCTCCGCCCCGACGCGCCCGACGCCATCGCGGTCTCGGAAGGGATCGGCCGTCTCGAGACCACCGCCTCCCTCCCCTCCGCCGGGGCGACCTTCCTCGTGGGCCTCCTGCCCGGCGCCGGGCAGTTCTACTCGGGTCGGCCCGTCGCGGGGCTCGGGGTCCTGACCCTGTTCGGCGGGGCGTTGGCGACGGCGCTCCTGGTGGAGGACGTGGAGGTCCTCTGCCTCAGCGATCCGGGGCCGGGAGCCGACTGTCCGCCCGAGCACGTCCTGGACGAGCAGAGCGAGCGGCCGTACCTGGTGGCCGGGCTCGGCGCGGCGGCTGCCGTGACCGTGCTCGGGGCGGTCGAGGCCTTCCTGCACGTCCGGGGACAGGGCGCCGAGGCCGCGGGCTTCGCGTCTCTGGAGATCGGGGGCACCCGCGTGGTCGGCCCCGCCCTGGAGCGGGGCGATGGGGGAAGGATCGGCGTCCGCCTCCTCCAGATCCGTCACTGACGTGTCTTCCTCCCCCTCGCGAACCCGTGGGGAGGCCCGCGCCGGATCCCCTGGAGCGACCCGGCCGGGTCCCGGCCTCCGCTTCGCAGGTCTCGTCGGCCTCGCGCTGCTGGCGCCAACCCTCCCGGGGTGCGAGAACCGGACCGTCGTGGTGCTCGACGTGGAGCGCGTGGAGGTCGATCCGTCGACCGTGAGCCTGCTGGAGGGCTCGATGGTCACCCTCTCGGCGGCGGCCATCGGACCGGACGGGGTGACCCTCGCCGGTCGCGATGTCGACTGGATCAGCACGGCCCCCGCCGTGGCCACGGTCGACGACGGGGGAACCGTGAGGGCCAGGCGGCCCGGGATGGCGACGATCCGGGCGACCGTGGAGGGAGTCACCGGAGCCGCCGTGGTCACCGTCGTGGCCGGGCCGTCCCTCGAGCTCGATCCGACGTCGATCACCCTCCGCGCCGTGGCGGGGGGCGTCTCCGCCGCGGAGACGGTAGCCGTCCGGAACGGCGGCAACGGCCAGGTCACCGGACTGGCGGTCCTGACCAGCTACCCGTCCGGGGGACCCACCGGGTGGCTGGGCGTCTCGCTGCCCGGCCCGACCGCTCCCACCGCGTTGGAGCTCCAGGCCTCCGCCGCCGGGCTGGCCCCTGGGGTGTACGAGGCGACGGTGACCGTCACGGCCGACGGCGGCCTGTCGGCCGAAGTGGACGTGGCGCTCCGCGTGGATCCGGCGCCCCCCGAGATCTCGGTGGATCCTGACGCCGTCGCCCTGAGCGCCGTGGCGGGGGCGCTGGAGCCGGTTCAGCAGGTGGTCAGCGTCACGAACGTGGGAGACGGGGTCCTGGACCAGCTCTCGGTCCGCGTAGAGTACGAAGGTCCCGGGGGGTGGCTCACGGCGGAGCTGAGCGGAGACCTGGCTCCCACGGAGCTCGTGCTCCGGGCGTCCGCCCAGGGGCTCGAGGTGGGGGTCTACCGCGCCACCGTGGTGGTCTCCTCTCCCGCCGCCGAGGCCGACGCGGCGGTGGCGCTGACCTTCGAGGTCGCGGCCGGGGCCCCGACACCATGAACGGGAAGGGCGGCGGGTCGTCGCGGGGGCTCCGGCCCCCCGGGTCCCGGATCCGGACGTTGGTCGGCCTCGCGCTCCTGGGCCTGGTCGTCTCGTTGGGGGTTATCCAGGCGTGCACCCGGGTCGACGTGGTCGCCGTGGACATCTCCTCGGTCACGATCACGCCGACCTCGGTGACCCTCGTACCCGGCGAGACGCGGACCCTGTCCGTCGAGGTCCTCGGGGAGGGCGGGCGCTCGCTCCCGCTGTCGACGGTGACATGGGCCTCGGACGACCCTTCGATCGCCTCCGTCACCTCCGCCGGGCTCCTCCGGGGCGTCGCCGAGGGCACCACGCGGATCCGGGCGGAGGCGAGCGGGGTCAGCGGGACGGCCACGGTCACGGTCCAGGCGCCTCCCTCGATCGTGGTGCAGGCCACGGTGCCGGACCTCCTGGCCGCGTTCGAGGGGGCCGATCCCGATCCGGTCGAGGTCGACATCACCAACGGCGGGGGTGGAACGCTCAGCGACCTCAGCGTCTCGGTGACCTACCAGGAGGGGACCGGGGGGTGGCTGACTCCCCGGCTGACGTCCTCCACCGCCCCGACCACGCTCGTCCTGACCGCCTCCACCGGTGACCTCGCGGTGGGGCGGTACCGGGCCACCGTGCTCGTGATGGCGTCCGCCGCCGAGAACTCGCCGTTCTCCATTCCGGTCACGCTCGAGGTGACCGACGCCCGTCCGTTCCTCAGGCTGACCCCCTCGGCCGTCGGCTTCGCGGCCGTGGCGGGCGGGCGTCCTCCGGCGGACCAGGTGGTCCGCGTCACGAATGCCGGCGGAGGCGAGCTGGACGGGCTGAGCGCGACCGTCGAGTACGCCGGGGACGGCGACTGGCTCGAGCTGGATCTCTCCCCGGGTCAGGCCCCGGCCGACCTCACGCTCGGCGTCGACCCGGCGGGCCTCCCCCCCGGCCAGTACGCCGCGACCGTGACCGTCACCTCACCCGCCGCGTCGAACGGCCCCCGGGAGGTGGCGGTGAGCCTCTCCGTCGAGGCCGAGGCCGTGGCGGACCTCTCGGTGGAAAAGACGGGACTCGCCCAGGCCCTGGTGGGCGACACCGTGATCTTCCAGCTCACGCTCCGGAACGCGGGGCCGCGCCAGGCGAACGGGGTGACCCTGGTCGACTCGGTTCCCGCGGGTCTGGAGATCGTCCCGCCGGTCGGCGCATCGGTGGCGGGACGTCGGGTGGCGTGGTCCCTGGATGAGGTGCTGTCCGGCGAGTCGGTGGAGAGGACGCTGGTGACGGTGGCCCGGGAGCTGGGGAGCTCGAGCAACGTCGCCCGGGCGACGTCCGAGACCACCGATCCGGAAGAGGGCAACAACCGATCGACCTTCGCGATCCAGGTGGCTCCCCGGCAGAC
>JASFUL010000454.1:0-4959 GCA_050050315.1 Gemmatimonadota bacterium | reverse complement strand
GCAGGTAGACGTCGGCGATCTCGGCCAGGAGCCTCCCGTCCTCGGTGCCCTCCGCCGCGAGCCGGTGCGAGCGGAGCGCCCACTCGTCCTGTGCGTCGCGGGGGATCCCGTTCTCCTTGGCCATCCTCTCCGCGGACTCGCCCATGGTCTCGCCCGTGGTCGCCTCGGCGATCTCGGGGGCCACCGGTTTGAGGTCCTTCGGACGGATGTCGGAGAGCGTCCTGACCCGCTGCCCCACGGTGCGGGCCTTCGAGGCCGCCACCAGGATCTGCGAGAGGCGGTCGGAGACCAGGATGGGGATGTGGGACAGAGATTCGGCGCCGCCCGCGACCACCACGTCCGCGTACCCCAGCTCGATCAGGTTCGCGGCGTCGGCGATGGCCTGGTTCGCGGTGGCGCAGGCCCGGGAGACGGTGGTGGCCGGCACGTTCTTAGGGAGCGTCGCCAGGCCCACTTCACGGGCGATGTTCGGGGCGTGGGGATCGTGGACCACGGTCCCGTAGATCAGCTGGTCGACCTCCTCGCCCTGCATCCCGGAACGCGCCAGCAGCTCGCGCACGGCGATCCTGCCGAGATCGACCGCGCTGAGGCGACGAAAGACCGTGCCGGCCTTCACGAACGGGGTCCGGACGCCCGCGACGATCACGCTCTTCATGCTCGGCTACCCCCTTCTCGGGAAGGCCCGTGGACGGGACGGCTCGGGTTCCCGAGACTACCCCACGCCGGGTGGCGCGGTCCCGGCCCGGACGGGGGTCGCGCGGCCCGCGGCACCTGGCTCCCTCCAGGCCGTTCCGCTAACGTTCCGGGCCCGTTCGATCGCTCCGTCGCCGGAAGCCCGCACGACTCCATGCGCGCCGTCACCTTCGACGTATCCGTTCCCCGCTACCTGGCCGCGAAGTCCCTGGGTCGGGTGACGAGCTCGGTCCTGTACGGCCGCCTCAGCGGCGTCCGCATGCGCGAGGTGGAGCTCCCGGACCTCCCCGGGCCACGGTGGGCCCGGTTGGAGGTCCTCAAGGCCGGCATCTGCGGCACCGACGTGGGGACCATCACCTATTCGGCGAGTCCCGTCATGGAGCCCTTCGGATCGTTTCCGGCGGTCCTGGGACACGAGATCCTGGCGCGGGTCGTCGAGGTCGGGCCGGGCGTGGAAGCCGTGGAGCCCGGCCAGCGGGTCGTGGTGGACCCGATGGTCTCGTGCGGTGTGCGGGGACGCTCTTCTCCGGACTGGTGCCCGTCGTGCGCGGCGGGCCGCCACTGCACGTGCGAGGCCGCCGGAGAGCAAGGGCCGCTCGAGGTCGGGGGCCGACCCGTGGCCGCCGGGCTGACCATGGGGTTCCACCGCTCGCTTCCAGGGGGGTGGGGCGAGCAGATGCTCGCCCACGAGACCCAGCTCTTCACCGTTCCCGACGAGCTCGGTGACCACACCGCGGCGCTGGTGGAGCCCCTCGCCGTGGGGGCCCACGCCGCGCTGGGCGTCTCGCCGGTGAGGGACGAGCCGGTCCTCGTGATCGGAAGCGGCCCCATCGCCCTCGGAGCCGTGTGGGCGCTGCGCGCCTCCGGTTTCCCGGGAGAGCTCGTGGCCCAGACGAAGCGCGAGCACGAGGCGAAGCTGGCGCTGCGCCTGGGCGCGAGCGGCGTCGTGCGACCGGGCGAGGAGGCCCGGGAGGCGATGGTCGGGACCGGAGCCAGCGCCTACATGCCGCTGGTGGGCGACGAGGTCTGGGCCGGGGGCGGATTCCCCCTGATTGTCGACTGCGTCGGGAGCCGATCGAGCCTCGAGCAGGCCCTGCGCTTCGCCTCTCCCCGTGGAAGGATCGTCATGCTCGGATGCGCGGCGGAGATCCGGAAGCTCGACCTCACCTTCGTTTGGGCCCGGGAGCTGCGGATCGAGGGGTTCGTCGGCTACGGTTCGGAGACGTTCCGCGGACGGACCGCCCACACCTTCGAGGTCGTCCTCGACCTGCTGCGCGAGACGGACGCTCCGGTGGAGAAGATGGTGACCCACGTGTACCCCCTGGACCAGTACCGGGAGGCGGTCGCGGCGGCCGCCTCCCGCGCTTCCACGGGGTCGGTGAAGGTCCTGCTCGACCCGACCTGAAGTCGGCCCCGCGCCGGCTCCGGAGATCCGCCGCTCCCGGGCGGGGGGGGCGGTCCCGCCCTCCTTCAGTGACGGACGTCGACCACCACCCGCGCCGGGTCACGGAGGTGGAAGGCCCGGAACGGCTCCGGGCTCCGGACGGCCAGGACCAACGTCACCGTCCCCTCGAAGTCGCACGTGCGGTACACGTGGACGCCCTGGGCGAGCGCGGGCGTCTCGATCTCCCGGGGGATCGTCGGGTTCCCCTCCTCGCCGTGTCCTCTCGCGGGCTCCAGGCGGAGCTCGAGCCAGCCGCCACCCCGGGGCGTGATCTCCCGGCCCGAGCCACACTCGCGCAGCGGTCGGTCGACGTACCGGGCCCGGTAGCCGGGCACGTCCGTGCCCCGGAGGCGGACGACCCACCGGTCGAAGCCTTCCCGACGGTCGTGGCTCAGCCCGGCGATCACCGGCGGCGCGGGACGTTCCGGCGGACGCCATTCGACCTCTCCCTCGGTCCACCCGGGGAGGGCGGAGCCGGGGCCCCCGACCTCCGCCGAAGCGCCGGCCTCGGACCGCGACTCCTCGTAGGTGGAGTCCTCCGCCAGGGTGTCGCGCACCTCGGCGAGCGGGCCTCCGGACGACTCGTCGTCGGGCCCCCCTCCGCACGCCGCCGGGGTGAGACCGAGGAGCAGGGTGAGGGGCAGGAGGATCGACCGGGACATGGGGGCTCCACTTCGGAGGGCGCGCGCCGCCGTTGGACGCGCTCGAAAGGAAGCCCGTGCAAAGGTGGGGCCGGGCCGCGCGGAGCGGTCCGACGTCGCCTTCAGAACGGGAGGCGCAGCACCTCCGGGTGGACCTTGCTCGACGGCGTCGACCCTTCGACCTCGACCCCTTCGAGGCGCAGGAGGAACGACTTCCTCTCCAGGCCACCCCCGAAGCCGTGCAGGCGCCCTTCCGAGCTCACCACGCGGTGGCAGGGGATGAGGATCGCGACCGGGTTGGAGCCCACGGCCTGTCCCACGGCTCGTGCGGACTCCGGGCCGTCCGCCACGTGCCGGGCGATGTCGCCGTACGTGGCGACGTATCCGTAGGGGATCTCCTGGAGGTAGTCGTAGACCCTCTGCCGGAAGGGGGTGACCGGCCCCAGATCCAGGGGAACGTGGAACGTGCGACGGCGTCCGTCGATGTACTCCCTGAGCGACTGGAGCGCGGTGGCGAGGTGGGACGGGGGTGGACCGGTGCTGATCCGTTCGTCGGGGAGGGCGAGGTCGGGCCCCGACCGGAAGTCGAGGCGCCGGATCCCCCGATCGGTCGCCCACAGGCGGATCGTCCCCAGGGGGGTGCCGGAGAGATGGGCGGAGTAGACGGGAATCGGTGTCAGTCCCCTTCCTCTCCTTCCCGGGAGGCGACGGCTCCTTCCCGGGTCTGCTGGATGGCCTCGTGGAGCGCGTCGAATCCGAGGAGGGCGCACTTCACCCGGACCGGGAACTTGCTCACCCCCTGGAGGGCCCGCAGATCGCCCAGGGAGGCGTCCTTCGCGGCGGCCTCGTCGCCGTGCATCATCTCGGTGAAACGTCCGGCCAGGGCGTCGGCCTCGTCGAGCTTCTTCCCATCCAGGAGGGCGGTCATCATGGAAACGGAAGCCTGCGAGATCGAGCATCCCTGACCCATGAACCGGACCGCCGCGATGCGGTCGTCCTCGATCTTCAGCTGGAGCCTGATCTGGTCACCGCACACCGGATTCGCCATGTGGACCTCGACGGTCGAGTCCGGCAGCTCCGCCTTGTTCTTCGGATGACGGTAGTGATCCAGGATGAGCTGCTGATAGAGCGACTTGAGCGGCGGCTGCTCCATGCTCGTCGTCCGGGTCCGGGGGACACGCGATGGCGGCTCGCTGCCACCGGCCCCTGAATCTACCCGCGTCCCCCCCCGGAAGGCGAGGGTCGTGGGCGGCGCGGCGACGTTCCGCCCGGGAGTGGGACCGTTCGGGGCGCCGTCAGCCCGTCGATCACGGTCACCGACTCGCCCCCGCCCCGGACCCGGAGGCGTACCCTGGTCAGGGAGGGCGGAACCGCGAGGCGGTAGTCTCCCCCGGGCGCCCCCGCGTTGTCGATGTCCACCCGGCCGGGCCGCACGGTGAGACCGACGTCGCGCCCCGGCGTCCTGAGCGTGACCAGGGAGTCTTCGGCGGGCTCCACGGTCAGCCGTCCGGCCGTCTGCGGGCTCTCGAAGGTCAGGATCAGATCGGCCCCGTGCCAGGCGAAGGCCGTCGCGGCCGCCGTGTCGAGGTCCGTGGGGGGAGACGCCTCCAGCGCCCCGTCGACTTCGGTCGTCCGCTCCACGAAGCCGAGGGCCTCGATCCAACTCCGCAGCCCGTCGAACAGGAGTCCCCGGGCGGGGCTCGCCAGCGCCCCCGCCGATACCACCACGACGGCTGCCGCCGCCATCCAGCCCCGCCTCCGGCGGCCGGCCGCGGGGACGCGTGGCCCGAGGTCGTAGGCCCCCCTGCCGGGGGGCTCCGGATCGTGGCGGGCGATCCAGCGGCGGACCGCCTCGTCCCGCCTCCGGAGCTGGGCGAGCCGCTCCTGGCAGGCACGGCAGCCTTCGACGTGCGCGGCGAGGCCGCGCTCCTCGGCCGCCGACAGCTCTCCGTCCAGGACGGCCACGAGGGTGCCCTCGTCCGGGCAGGGGTGGCCCCGGGGGCTCATGCCGTCCCTCCCTGTCGCTCCATCGCCCGCGTGAGCTTCTCCAGCGACCGCGCGATGAGGGTCCCGATCGTCGCGGTCGTGGTCCCCAGCTCCTCCGCGATCTCCCGGTGCTTGAACCCGGACTCCCGCAGGAGAAGCGCCGTACGCTCCTTCTCCCGGAGCTCGTCCAGCGCG
>JASFUL010000453.1:0-4978 GCA_050050315.1 Gemmatimonadota bacterium | reverse complement strand
GTTGGTCCTCGGCGTCGGATCGGCCTCGATCCAGAACTTCTTCAGCTCGACGGCCAGCCGGGGATCGCGCGCCTCCAGCAGGGCCGTTAGCCGACCCCTCTTCTCCGCCGGAAGCAGCGGCTCGATGCGCGCCACCTCCTCGGACAAGACGTCGGAGAAACGGTCGAGGTCGAAGGTGGAGATGCTCCAGAGGTACACCTCGTTGGCCCTCTCGTAGAGGCGCTCCTCGTGGTGGTCTGTGACGGTCTCGATGAACGCGATCCCGATCCGGGGGTCGTACTCCCCGGAGAAGGTCAGGGAGTCCCAGGCGGCGTCCCAGACGTCGAGAGCCTCCCGCCATCTCCCCGATTCTCGCAGGCGCTCCCCCACGACGTAGGCGTCGGGCTCGCCCGTCCCCGTCGGGTCGGGGCTCTGGCGCCCCACGGCGGATCCCGGCGCGAGCAGGGTCAGGAGACAGGCGAGGAGGGCACGTCGATAGGGAGTGTTCATGCTCGGGGTCTGGATTCTCCCGTGCTTGCCGGCGAGGCGCTTCGCCTCCAGTCTAGCGATCCCCGACGAGGGAACCTTGCACCGTTGTAATACGCGGGCGACCGTCCAGCGTTTCCACGACCTCGTCTCGGCGCGAGGAAGCGCCGGGACGTCCAGGTTCCCACATCCCACCCAACGAGGTGCCGATGAAGACGAGCGCGAGGAAGGTCGACAAACCGTGGGGCTACGAACTCCACTGGGCAGACACCGACCTCTACGTCGGCAAGCTGCTCCACATCGACCGGGGCGAGGCGCTCTCCCTGCAGTTCCACGAGGTGAAGGACGAGACGATCCACGTGCTCGCCGGGACGCTCCGATTCCAGGTCGGCCCCACCCCCGACGGCCTCCGGGAGCACGTGCTCCAGCGGGGAGAGGGCTACCGGATCCGGGCCGGGACGGTCCACCGCATGGAGGCCGTGACGGACTGCGACATTCTGGAGGCGTCGACCCCGCACCTGGACGACCTGGTACGCCTGGAGGACCGCTACGGTCGCAGCGGGACGACGGAGCCGTGACCGGTTGAGCGCTCCGCGGGACGCCCCCCTGGACGGCTCCCGGGGACCCCACGCCCGCCGGTCCCGGCTCGAACGCGGCGCGGCGGGGGTCCGCGTGGCCGTGGGGCTGGGATCGAACCTGGGCGATCGGCGGGCACACCTGGTCCGGGGCGTGGAGGGCCTCGGGGAGGCGGTGAGCCTGGAGGCGCTCTCCTCCACGTACGAGTCGGACGCCGTCGGGTTCGAGTCCCAGCCCCCCTTCCTCAACGCGATCCTGGTCGGCACGACCGAGCTGGGTCCGGAGGAGCTGCTGGCCCGGGCCCGCCGGGTCGAGACCGAGGCCGGCAGGAAACGGAGCTTCCGCAACGCGCCTCGCACGCTGGACCTGGACCTCATCCTTTACGGGGGGCTGACCCTGGTCGGGCCGGACCTCCACGTACCCCACCCGCGCTTCCGCGATAGGGCGTTCGTGCTGGCCCCCCTGGTCGAGGTCGCGCCGGCGTGGGTGGACCCCGTGAGCGGGCGTACGGTACTCGAGATCTGGGACGAGCGGAGGGAGAGCCTCCCCCCGGCCCGGGTCGTCGCCCCACCACCCCTGCCCCCACGGAGCCAGCCGTGAACCTCCTCCTCACCGGAGCGCTGACCCTCTTCCTGGTGGGGTGCGGACCCGCCGCCCAGCCCTCCGACACCCTCGTGGTCAGCTCGGACCCCCAGCTGCGCGAGAACGTCGCCGAGCTGCTCCCGGATCTGGTGCGCCGCTCGGGGCTCTCGCTACGGGAGCCCGTCCGGGTGGAGCGGCGCAGCCGAGCGGAGCTCGAGCGGTACCTGGTCGCGAAGCTGGACGAGGAGCTGCCCCCCCACGAGCTCTCCGGCGTCACCCGGAGCTACGCCCTTCTCGGCCTCGTGCCCGAGGAGATGGATCTCCGGGAGCTGCTCCTCTCGGTCTACACGGAACAGGTCGCGGGATTCTACGATCCCGACTCCACGGCTCTCTTCGTCCTGGACGACATGCCGGCCGAGACGATGGCCCCGCTGCTCGTCCACGAGCTCGTGCACGCGGTCCAGGATCAGGCTACCGATCTGGACTCGCTCACGGATCGGGACCGGGGCAACGACCGCCAGGCGGCGGCGCAGGCGGCCATCGAGGGTCACGCCACGCTGGTGATGTTCGAGCACGTGACTTCGCAGGTGCGGGGCCGCGACGTGGACCTCTCCGAGATCCCGGACTTCGCCGCCCAGGTCCGCCCGGCGCTGGAGGCCATGCGGACGCAGTACCCGGCGCTGGCCAACGCCCCGGCCGTCATCCGCGAGTCGGTGCTCTTCCCCTACCTCGAGGGAGCCGGGTTCGTGCAGGCGCTGTGGGAAGCGTCGAACGCTCGGCCCGCGCCGTTCGGAGACCGGCTGCCGCTCTCCACCGAGCAGATCCTCCATCCCGAGCGCTTCACCGGCCGGCGCGACGCGCCCACGGGGGTCGCCCTCGCCGTGGAGGGTCGAACGAGCCTGTACGAGAACGGTCTCGGGGAGTTCGAGACCCGGGTCCTCCTCGAGGAGTTGGCGGGCCCCGACGCGGCGGACGCCGCTGCGGGGTGGGACGGCGACCGCTACGCGCTCCTCGGTGGGGGCGGGGAGGCCCTCGTCTGGGCGACGGTGTGGGACGACGAAGCGTCCCGGGACCGTTTCGTCGGGACGCTGCGACCGGCCCTCGCGGCGCTGACCCGGCCGGCCACCCTCGTCGCCGTCTCGGTCGAGGGGCGCCCGTGCGCGATCCTGCGGGTCGGTCCGATCGGGGACGCGGACGTCTCCCTGTCGCTCGAAGGCGGGGAATGACGGACGGAGAGCCCCGGGTCGTCCGGGTTCGGGCGGGCGGGGGGACCTCGGACTACGACGTCCTGGTGGGACCGGGTCTCCTGGACGATCTGCCGGCACTCCTGGATCGCCGCGCTCCCGCCTGGCGGTACGCCGTCGTCTCCGACGAGACCGTCGGCAATCTCTACGGCGCCGACCTCGTCCGGCGGATGGAGGAGGCCGGACTGGAGGCCCGGCTCGTCACCTTCCCGGCCGGCGAACGCCACAAGGTGCGCGAGGCGTGGGCGGACCTCACGGATCGTCTCCTGGCCGCCGGACACGGCCGTGACTCGGTCGTCGTGGCCGTCGGGGGCGGCGTGACGGGCGACCTGGCGGGGTTCGTGGCCGCCACCTTCATGCGGGGGATTCCGGTGGTCCAGGTCCCGACCTCGGTGGTGGCGATGGTCGACGCCGCGGTCGGAGGCAAGACCGGGCTGGATACGCCGGGCGGGAAGAACCTCGTCGGCGCCTTCCACCCCCCTCGGTTCGTGGTGGTGGACCCGGGCACGATCCGGACGCTGCCCGTGGAGGACCGGGCCGGAGGATTCGCCGAAGCCGTGAAGCACGGCGCGATCCTCGACCGGGCGTACGGGGAACGGCTGGCCGAGCGGGCGCGCGACCTTCTGGCCGGCGAGGTCGGCGCCGTGACGGCCGCCGTGCTGCGCTCGGTGGAGCTGAAGGCCGACGTGGTGAGCCGAGACGAGCGGGAGAGCGGCATCCGGGAGATCCTCAACTTCGGCCACACGCTGGGTCACGCGCTCGAGGCCTCGTCCGGCTATCGGCTCTCCCACGGCTCGGCGGTATCCCTGGGGATGGTTCTGGAGGCGCGTCTGGGCGAGCGCGTGGGGGCCACCCGGAAGGGGACGGCAGCGGGTCTCGAGAGGACGCTCTCGCGCTTCGGCCTCCCGACGCGCCCGGTCGCCGCGGTCCTGTTCGGGGAGGGTGGCGCCGACGGGACGCCGCCGGGTCCGGGGGAGGGGGCCACCCGTCTGCTGGACCTCGTGGCCAGGGACAAGAAGGGACGGCGCGGCCGCACGCGGTACGTTCTGCTCCGGGAGCCGGGGGTCGTCGCTGCGGGTCCGTCGGGCTGGAGCACGGAGGTCGACGACGGAGCGGTCCGGGCCGTGCTGGAGGAGGCCCTCGCCTCGGCCTGACGCTCCGTGGAATCCGCTCAAAGCGCTTTATCTGCAAGGGTTTATCGGACCTCGAGCGAGGTTTGACGGGCCGGATCGTCGCATCTATCTTGCAGGCTCGAGGTCCACCTCAGCCGGGGGTTCGATGGCGCTCACCGAGCGCTACCAGGGATTCAGCGTGGGATCCGCGCTCGCGCACCGGGCGACGACGGACCCCGAGCGTCCGTTCGTGACCTTCCGGGACGTCGAATGGACCTACGGGGAGATCGACACGCGGGCGGACGCCCTGGCGGCCGCCATGGCCCACCTGGGCATCGAGGCCGGCGACCGCGTGGCGATCCTGCTGCCGGCGTGGCCCGAGTACGTGGTGGCCATGTTCGCGGCCGCCAAGCTCGGAGCGGTGATCGTGCCGCTCAACCCCCGCCTGACCACCCCGGAGCTGCACTACATGCTCCGTCACTCGGAGGCCGCCATCGCGGTGACGGTGGAGACGCTCCGCGGGGTCGATTACCTGGAGCTCTTCGAGGAGCTGCTCGTGCAGCTGCCCGAGCTCCAGTACGTGGTGACGGTGGGCGAGGAGGACCTCTGGTACGACGACCGGATCTTCCAGTTCGAGGATCTGCTCTCGGTGGGTCGGGGCCGGAGCTTCCCGGTGCCCGAGGTGAGCGCCGAGGAGGATCTGTTCGGGATCCTCTACACGTCGGGGACCACCGGTAAGCCCAAGGGCGTCGCTCTCACCCACGAGAACTTCCTCCAGGTGGCGGCGGGCACCGTCGACTCCATCGGGCTGCAGCCGGACGACCGGGTGATCGGTATGACGGCGCTCTTCCACGTCTTCGGGATCGGGCCGGGACTCCTGGGGACGCTCCTGGCGGGTGCGTCCCTCGTTCTGCAGGACGAGTTCGACGGCGCGGTGACCCTCGACCTGATCGAGCAGCACGGGGTGACCGTCCAGTACGGGATCCCGACGCTCTTCGT
>JASFUL010000452.1:0-4980 GCA_050050315.1 Gemmatimonadota bacterium | reverse complement strand
ATCGCAGAGCCGCTCCCCTCGGGCCGCCTCGATCCCGCCACCAACAGGGACCTGGTCCCTGATTCCCTGAGCCTGGTGTCGATTACACCGCAGTGCTCAAGCTTCGACGTACGCATTACGAACAATGGCGTGTTCCTACCGCAGCTTGATAATGGCGTGCCGACGGAATCGGAGGTCTACGCCGCCATGATGAACGGCACTGCCGGCAACCCCGTCTTCACCGACAGCCAGCGGACGCAATAGCCACCCGGGAGGCCAGCGGAGACACGGACGTGGCCACGTCGGTCTGGCCGATCCACGGAGCCGGCCGGGTGCTCCACCCGGCCGCGCTGCTGCCGGTCTGCCTCCTGCTCGGGGCGCCCACCCCACTCCCCGCCCAGCTCCACGTCCCCGACTCCTACGTCTTCAGCGCTCTCGGCATGGAAGACGGCCTGTCCCAGGGGTCGGTGACGGCCCTGCTGCTGGACCGGAACGGGTTCCTCTGGATCGGGACGCACGACGGGCTCAACCGCTTCGACGGCAACCGCTTTCAGGTCTACAAGCACCGTCCCGACGACGATGCGAGCCTGGCCGACGACTTCATCCGAAGCCTTGCGGAAGCCGGGGACGGGACCCTCTGGGTCGGGACCGAGCGGGGTGGGCTCAGCCGGTTCGACCCGGCCACCGGGAGGGCCGAGCGGTTCGGGCTCTCCGATCTCGGACCGTGGGCGCGGGACGCCGAGGAGCGGTCCGGGGGGCCGCGGGAGGGGCGGACGGTGCACGGCATCGTCCCGCTCTCGGACGGGACGGTCGCGCTGGCCTCGGACGCCGGTCTCGTCCGCTTCGACCCCGGGACGGGACGAGGGGCCCTCGTCCCCCTCCAGGGCGAACCCGTCGACCACACGCGAACCAGGCTGTGTGGGCTCGAGGACGGGACGGCCCTCGTGGGGCTGCCCGACGGGCGACTCCTCCGGCTGGCCGGAGGCGCCGATCCGCCCGTGCCGGTGACCACGCTGGACTCCGCCGTGCGCGCCGTGGGGTGCGGCGCGGAGACGCTCGTCGCGACGAGCGTAGACGTTTACACGCTCGATCCTGAAGGCGGCGGGACGACTCCGCTGACGCGCGTGCCGACGACGCCGACCGAGAACGTCCTCATCGACGACATCCTGCGCGGGCCGCTGGGTCACCTGTGGATCGGCACGACCCAGGGCCTCCACACCGCGCTGCCAGGCGAACCTTCGTCGCGACGTGTCGGCGGGATCGTCGGACGAGGGATCCCGAACGCTGATGTTACGCACCTCCTGGTGGACCCCGCGGACGGGATCTGGGTCGGCACGTGGAACGGGGTGGCCCGACTTCATCCCTTAAGCCGCTCCATGCGTCGCGTGTTCAACCGCTCCCGCGGCGTGCCCGGGTTCCGGGGTGGGGGTGTCGTGGCGCTGGAGACTGCGGGATCGGGGAGCTACTGGGTGGGCACGAACGGAGGGGGCGTCCACCTCCTCACCCCGGGTCCGGTCGGAGATGGACTCACGCTCTCGAGTCCGGACGAGCTCTCGTCGTTCGCGAATGCCAGGATCTACGACTTCAGCCGGGCCCCCGACGGGACGCTCTGGATCGCCGCGCTGGACAACGGGCTCCTGCGGCTGCCTCCCGCCGCGGGGCGTGCCGTACGAGCCGATGTGCACACACGCGACGGTGATCCGGCCGTGCCGGGCGCCTACTCGGTGCTCGTGGACGCCGCGGGTGTGGTCTGGGCAGGGACGGAACAGCTCGGGCTCGTCCGCTACGATCCAGAGACAGGCGTCTTCTCACCGTATCGGGGCCCCACCGGAGACTGGGACTTCGGGAGCCGCTTCGTCTGGCCCCTCGCGGAGGACGCCGCCGGGACCCTCTGGGTTGGGGCGTACAACGGGGGCCTCACGCGGATCGACCGGGACCGCCAGACGCACCGGCACTACGGCGTCGGGCCCGGCCTCATCCACGAGGGCCGCATCCTGACCGTGTTCGCCGACTCCAGGGGCCTCGTGTGGATCGGGACGGAAGGGGGAGGGATGATCCGGTTCGATCCCGTGAGCGAGGAGTTCTCCGTCTACACCACCGAGAACGGGCTCCCCCACGACCATGTGGAGGGCTTCGCCGAGGACGAGGCGGGCAGGCTCTGGATCTCGACGAACGACGGCCTCGCCCGCTTCGACCCCGCGGCCGAGCGGTTCCGGGTCCTCCGGCAGAATGCCGGTTTGGCGGGCGACCGATTCTACGCCAACGGAGCCCTGCGCGACCCCACCGGCACGCTGCTGTTCGGGGGCCCCGACGGGCTGACGTTCGTCGACCCCTCCCGGATCCCGGAGCTTCCCCCTGCCCCGCCGCCGACCCTCACGGACTTCCGGATCCTGGGCGAGCACACACCCCTCGCGCGAGCGCTGGCCCTCGAAGGGCCGGATCTGGGACCCGACGAGCGCTTCTTCACCTTCCGTTATGCCACGCTGGACTACCACGATCCGGGCCAGCTTCGATACCGCCATCAGCTGGTGGGCCTGGACCCGGGATGGGTCGAGACCGGGCCCGACGGGTCGGCGAGCTACACGTCGGTGGCTCCGGGGACGTACACCTTCCGGGTGGCGGCCCGGTACGCCGACGGGGAGTGGGGCGAGGAGGTCCTGGAGGTCCCGGTCCGGGTGCGCCCTCCGTTCCATCAGACGTGGTGGTTCCGTTCCCTGGTCGTGCTGGCGGTCCTGACAGGGGTCGCCGGGGCGCTGGCGTTCCGGTTCCGGGAGCTCCACAAGCGACAGACGCTGCAAATGGCGGAGCTGCGCAGGCGCCAGGCCCTGCGCCTCGGGATCGCAGGCGAGCTGCACGACATGATCGGCGCGGATCTCTCCGCCATCGCCCTGCGGGCCGACATGGTGCGTCGACGCGGCTCCTTGGAGGAGAAGGGCGTGGAGGACCTGGCGCTGGTGGCTCGCCTGGCCAGGAAGACGGCCTCGGCGGTCCGCGAGACCGTCTGGGTCGTGAACACCCGCTACGATTCGCTCCACGAGCTGGTGAAGAGGATGCACCAACGGGCGGGTGAGATTCTCGACGGTCAGGTGCCGTACCGCTTCGAGGTGCCGGCCGACGTGCCCGATACTCCCGTGGCGTGGGAGCTCCGGAGGGACATCTACCTGGCCTTCAGCGAGGCCCTCCACAACGTGGTGAAGCACGCGCATGCCAACGCCGTCGAGATCATGGTCGACTACGCGGACGAGGAACTCACCGTTGTCGTACGGGACGACGGTGAGGGCTTCGACCCGGACGCCGCGGCGGATGGAAACGGGCTCGGGCTCATGCGGAGCCACCTCTCGCGCCACGGGGGCCGGCTCACCGTGGAGTCGGCGCCGGGGTCGGGGACGACCGTGACGATGAACGTCGGGGTGGACGGGCATCCGGAGACCCCGGAGCGGACGTTGGTCGGGAGGAAGGCCGAGCCGCACCGAAGCCCCTAGCCCCAGGCCGTTGCCCTTGCCGAGGCCCTGCGAGGACCGGGCGTGGGCTCAGGGCGGGTCGAGGGCCTCCCAGGCGCGGGCACGCCTCTCCCAGGGGATGTCGGCTTCGCGCTTCCAGGTGGCCGAGGGGGTGAAATCGTCGGGCTCCACGCCCCGCCGATGGTTGCGGCGGACGAGGTCTTCGACGGCCTCGGGGCCGAGCGTCGAGAGGGGAGCCGACTCCGGAAGCGGCCATCCGGTGCGGTCGAAGAACTGCAGGCGGCCGTCGCGGTGTCTGCGAATGCGGAACCCCTCCTCGTGTACGGCGCGGTGGTGGTGGCGACAGAGCAGTAGGAGGTTGGCGAGGTTCGTGAGCCCGCCGTCGGCCCAGTGGACCCGGTGGTGGGCTTCGGTGAAACGCAGTCCGCAGCCTGGGAAGCGGCAGCCGGCGTCCCGGATCTCGAGGGCCCGACGGAGGGCCGGGGGGATGGTTCGGGTCCTGCGGCCGACGTCGAGGACGGAGCCGTCGGCGCCGGTGGTGAGCTGGACGACGCTGGCGTCGCAGGTGAGGCGGCGGCACGTCTCCGCGGAAACGCGGGTGCCGTCCTCGAGGTGGGAGTGAGCCACCTCGCCGTCCTCCTGGAGCGTGCCGGCGTCGACGTGCAGGAGGACCTGGTAGCGCTCGGGGCGGGTGCCGGAAAGGGGGGCGGGCTCTCCGGCGCCTGGAGCGGGCTGGTCCTCGGCAGGCCGGTCCTCAGCGGGCGGGTCCTCGGCGGGCCGGTCTTCGGCGGCGGCGTTCCCGAAGCCGGCGGCCAGGGCGCGCTCGGCCAGCAGTCCCAGGGCGTCGGCGCGCCGCTGGCGCGGCGTGACCTCCTCGGTGAGCGGCCCCCGTCCCCCGCCCTCGGGCGCCCAGTCCTCGCCGGCCCGGAAGAGGGCGTCGCTGGCGGCCTCGACGGCGCGCATCAACAGGGCGCCGACCTCGGGGTCGAGTCTGCCGCGGATCACGTACATGCCGTCGCCGTCGGGGGCGACCGAGAGGTAGCGGGAGCGGTGCCGTCGGCGCTCGCGCTCCTCGTCGTCCAGCCGGCCCACCAGGTTCCAGCTCCGTACGAGCTTCTCGAGCTCGGCGGCGGTGCACTCGCGGGCGTAGCCGAGCAACTCGGCCTCGGCGTCCTCGTTGCCGGGGGCATGCAGGTCGTCCACCAGCCGGCTGACGGCCCGGACCTTGGAGAAGCTGAGCTCGCCGCGGGCCATGGCCTCGGCCGTGAGGGGGAGCCGTTCGAGCGCCCGTGCGGTCCGGACCTTCTCGCGGGCCGCCCCGCGTGCGATGCCGGTGCGGAAGTGGAGCCAGTCGGCGCAGTTGCGGTGGCCGGCGAGCTTCCAACCGCCCCGACGGTCGAATTCCCGGATCAGGCTGAGGAGCCGGTAGGTGGCGGCGTGGATGTGGCCCGCCAGGACGCAGATCCGGCCCTCCAGCTCCTGGAGGGCGTCGGCGTCGTCGAAGGGGTCGGGCAGAGGCTTCTCCAATTCGCACGATGCG
>JASFUL010000451.1:0-4982 GCA_050050315.1 Gemmatimonadota bacterium | reverse complement strand
ATTCTCCCGGTGGATCGGCGTCTACGAGCGGCAGCAGGACGGGAGCTGGCTCAGCACCCGGGACATCGGCGAGCCCATCGGCTGAGGCCGGGCGAGGGGAGCCTCCGGGACGGCCCGCCCCTCACCGGCAAGGAAATCCGTCGATTGCGTCGCGACCCGCGTCCGTCCACGAGGGAACTTCCGCGGCGTCGGCCACGTGATGGGCCAGATAGAACGCCAGCCGCGCCACGCGGGCGACCTTGTCGGTGTCCAGCAGGGCGAGCTCGTCACTGGCGCGGTGGTAGTCCTCGTGCAGGCCGGAGTGGAGGTAGAGGGCGGGAATGTCCCGGCACGCGAACACGAGGTTGTCGCTGCCGGTGAACCCGTGGTCGTCCACCCCCGGGTCCAGGACGACGCTCAGCCCCAGGTCCTCCTTGTCGGCGGCCAGGGAGGCGGCCACGGGACCCAGCGTGCTGTAGCTCCCGCCGACCGCGAGGATCGTGCCGGGGTCGTTCCGGCCAACCATGTCCATGTTGACGTCCGCCACCATGGCGGCCAGGGGGACCGTCGGCGAGGCGACGAACCGGCTCGATCCGACGAGCCCCTTCTCCTCGCCGCTCACCAGCAGGAAGAGAACCGACCTCGCGGGAGCGGTCTCGAGCGACGCCAGGGCCTCAGCGACCTCGAGGACCGCGGCCGTGCCCGAGGCGTTGTCGTCGGCGCCGTTGTAGATGGAGTCGCCGGAGGCCTCCGGTATCCCGGCCCCATTGTGGTCGAAGTGGGCGGACACGACGACGTACTGATCCGAGACGGACGGATCGGAGCCGCGGATCGTGGCCACCACGTTCGGAGGTGAAGAGACCTCGGAGGTGAAGAGGCCCCGCACGCGCCAGCGTGCCTCGGTCGTCCGTGGACCGCCATTCCGGATCTCCGCCAGGTCCACGCCGTCCGACGCCAGGAGGGCGTCCGCGGCGGGTTCGCGGACCCAGAACATCGGTACGGGCCGCGACCACCGCTCGGTGAAGCCGGCGGCCCGTGCCATCTCCGATTCGGGAAAGCTCTCGGAGACGAGGAAGCCCACCGCCGACGCGCCCCCCCCGGAGGTCGCCACTTCGGCGTCGATCGTCGCTTCCAGGGCCGGGAGGTCCAGTCGGGAGACCGGGAGGTCGTAGAGGACCACCCTCCCTCCCATGTCCAGTCCCCCCGCGTCGGGCGACTCCGCGGGGGACCCGGCCCACAGCACGGCGCCCGTCGCTTCCCCCCGCTCCCCGGCGACCATCACGAAGTCGCGGCCGTGCACCAGCTCGGGACCGCCTTCCCCGGCCGACTCGAGCCGGGCTTCTCCGTCGTCCCGCCGGTCGTAGACGTACTCGTACCGCTGGAGGTAGCCATCGGTACCCGCCGGCTCGAGGCCCGCCGACTCGAGGGTCCGGGCGATGTAGGAGGCCGCCCACTCGAGCCCCTGGCTGGGCGTATCGCGTCCTTTCATGCTGTCGTCGGCGAGGACGCCGACGCGGGCCGCCACGTCCGCTGCCGTGATCGTCGCCGCGGCCGGGACCAGCGCGTCATCCCCACCTCCGTCCGGGCCCGTCGGCTCGTCGTCGCACGCCCCCGCGGCGAGGGGAGCCAGGGCGAGGAGGAGGAGGAGCGGACCGCGGCGGGAGTCGTATCGTCTCATCCTGGGCTCCGGGGTCAGGGTTCGCGGCGGGCCGGGTCGGCCGTCGCCTCGGTTCCCTCCAGCTCCGGCAGCGCCGTCTCCCCGAGCAGGACCCGCCGCTCGCCGATGACCGATGGGATCATTCCGTAGGACGGACCGACCTCGCGCGCCAGGGCGATCGTCTCTCGCAGCAATGCCATGTAGGCGACGTCCTGCGGCGAGGGTCCCGCCGTGCGCATGCGGGGCCCCATCGGCGAGGGGATGCGGAAGGTGTGCCCCACCCCGAGGACGTGCATCATCTCGTGGATCAGCACGGTCTCCCACGGGATCAGGCCGTCCGCGAGCCTCAATGGCTCGAGGGCTCCCAGCAGGAGGCGACCGCCGTCCAGGCGTAGGTGACTCTCGCGGTACGCGTCGAAGCGGCCAGGGGTCGCCCAGGTGCCCAGCTCGGTGTCCCGGGCCGCCGGGTCCCGGTCGCTCATGGGGCGGCCACCCCAGCGCTCGGGGTCGTGGACGACCCGGATGACCCCCGGCACCAGGTCGTCCGTGCCGCTCGTCGCCGTGCCTGCGGGCCACCAGTCGGGGTCCGCCGCCGCGGGCTCGAAGAGGTCCAGTCCGAACACCTCCTCCATGTCCTCGAGGACCGCCCAGACCGCGACCGAGTCGTCGGGCGAGAGCTGGCGGGTGGAGTTGGCCCGGTCGATGGCCACCCGGGCCGGGAGGTTCTCCGACGGCCAGGTCATGAGATCCAGGAGGTAGCGCACCGGCTCCGCGAAGGGATCGGGCTGGCCGAAGTAGTAGGTGTAGAGCAGCTGGTCGGCCTCGTCGTCCACGGCCGGATCGAGGGGGGTCGGGACGCTCTGGCCGGCGTAGGTACCGGTCCGGACGGTCCAGCTCCGGGGGATGAGGAGGAGGTCCACCCCGTCGAGGGAGTCTGCGTCGAACGGGTGCAGGAAGGGGTGGAACTCCCTGGGACCCGGACCGTCCACGAGAAGCTCGCCGTCGAGTTCGGCCCGCGACGTCTCGATCCGGAAGGTCCCGTCGGCGCCGACCCGACCCGAGTCCGGGGGGGCACCGTCGTCCACGGACCAGACCGCCCAGAGGTCCGACGGGTCGCCGCCGCCCACGGCGTGGACGGTTCCCCGGAGTACCGGGAACGATGCGTTGCCCGACGGTCCTGTGCCGTCGTCCGAGCAACCGAGGGCCAGGGCCACGGCTACGAGGATGGCGCTGCTCCGCACGCTCGGGGGTGTCCGTCGCATCGGTTCCTCGGAGGTCACGTCGACATCGCGGCCGTCCTCGTCGCGGCCGTCCGACTCCCCGCGAAGACGAATGGCGGACCGCGATTCTGCCGGGCCCGACCGCGCCGCGGCGAGGAGGGCCGGCGGACGCGCGTCTCGTTGTATCGCCGGAAGGTCCGTCCTACTCTTGGAGCCATGTCACGACACGAGAGGTGGCGATGCGCCCTCGCCGTCGCCGGAATCACCGCCCTCTTCGGCTCCGGTCCGGCTCGGGCTCAGACGCCGGCGACCGAGCGCCTCCTGCAGCTCCATCACCAACAGCGCGTCGCCCACGTCCTCGGCGACGCCGACCTGCTGAGCGACCTGTTCGCCGATACGCTGATGCAGATCGACGGGGGGGCGGCCGGCGCGGTCCGGCGCGACTCGGCGCGCGCCCGCTTCGCCCGGTACTTCGCGGCGCAGCGATTCCTCGAATGGGAGGACGTTCGTCCGCCCTCGATCCGTGTGAGTCCCGACGCGGCCTGGGCGGAGGTCATCGTGGAGAAGCGTGTCCGGACCGTGCCGGTGGACACCTCGGTCGGTCGTCAGGGATACGCGCGCTTCGCCTGGATGGAACGGTGGCGTCGGGACGGCGAGGACTGGCGGCTGGCGTCGATCGCCTCGACCGATCGGAGCGTTCCGGATTCGTCTCCGGTCCCGATCCGGGACCGGGTGCGGGCCTGGGAGGTGCTCCGCCGGGCCCGTGAAGCCCTCGGCGGCGAGGAAGCCGTGGCACGGGTCGCGACCCTCCGGTTCACCGCAGCCTGCCGCGGTCCCAACGGTCCCTTCCGTACGAGCGTGGCGTCGGCCGTCGACGGGAGGGTCCGCTTCCTGCAGACGTTCGAAGGGCGACAGCCGTTCGAGGCAGGGGTCGGGCTCGAGGGAGCGTGGATTTCGGGGGACGGCGACGTGAGCCAGCTGGATTCCACGTCGGAGTCCGTGGTCCGGGCCCACGAGATGCACCTCCTGGCGTTGACACCCGAGGCGCGCTTCACGAACCCCGTGGCCCGGCCGGACACGGTCGTCGAGGGTCGAGTCTCGCACGTCGTGGAGCTCACCGACGCGCTGGGCGGCGCGGTCCGGTTCTACTACGACGCCCGGACCGGGCGGCCCACGGCGTTCAGCCCCGTCAACCACACGGGTCGGGGCCCAAGCGGGATCTTCGCCGCTTTCGGGGACTGGCGTGGGGTCGGAGAGGTGCAGCTTCCCTTCCGCATCGTCATCACCCAGGGCGAGGACGTCTACCGGTACGGGGTGACGGAGGCGTCCGTCGAATGGCAGCCGTCCTCGGTATTCGTCCCCGCGACCCTGGAGCGCAGGTAGGCCCCGCATCGGAGCAGGGCCCAACGCACCGCCTCCGCCACCGGTGGTAGGCACGAACGGTGGACGTGGAAAGGCCCCCGCAGTCATGAAACCACGGGGGCCTCCGGGGCGCCTCGCCGATGATCGGGTCGTGCGTCAGATGGGTCGGTCGCCCCAGCTCAGTCCTAGACCTCGCGACGGCGGCGCACCGCCGACACGCCTCCCAGTCCGAGCAGGCCCGTACCGAGGAGGATGAGGGTGGCAGGCTCCGGGACCGTGTAGCTCAGGTCGTCCAGGATCCATTCGACGCTGGATCCCACGACCTCCACCCGGTCGACCGCTCCGGCGTATCCGGACGACAGGAAGGTGGGCGTGTCGGACGTCAGCAGGCTGGACGAGGTGGCCACCAGGCCCCCGTCGAGGAACATGTTGAACATCACGGACGTCGAGCCCGCGAGGAAGGCACCGTTGAACGTCGCGGGGCCCCCCAGGAACTCGAAGAAGGCGGAGGCGGCGTTGGCGGTCCCGTCGACCGCGTAGATGCGGTTGGTGCCGGAGCTGGGGGTGAAGGGAGGCTGGGCGAAGTCGTAGCAGGTCCACTGGTTGAGGAAGTCGACCCCTTCGAAGACGCCCATGTTCGGCCGCGAGTTGTCACACGCGGCGACCGACTCGAAGTCGATCACGGTCTGGGCGGCAAGGGGGGGCGTCGCCAGCACGAGCAGCAGTAGGACCGCGAGGGCGGTCGCTGAACGTCTCACGCTCAT